>JAZODY010000119.1:0-6138 GCA_045597245.1 Tidjanibacter sp. | reverse complement strand
GATGGAGGCAAGGGGCAGCTGAGTTCGGCCTATGGAGTGTTGAAGGAGTTGGGCTTGGAGGGCCGGATTCCCATCGTGGGGCTGGCCAAGCGCATAGAGGAGATTTTCTTCCCCGACGACCCGCTGCCCTATTATCTCGACCGTACGGGCGAGCCGTTGCGTGTGGTGATGCATCTGCGCGACGAGGCCCACCGATTCGGCATAACGTTCCATCGCAACAAACGTTCCGCGGGATTCATACGCACCGATTTGGAGTCTGTCGAGGGGGTGGGGAAGAGTACGGCCGAAAAGTTGCTGAGCCGTTTTCGCAGTGTGAAGACCATCAAGGCAGCCTCGTTGGATGAACTCGCGGCGGTGATTGGGGCGGCGCGAGCACGAAAGGTCTTCGACCATTACCATGCGGAAGAGTGAGGATTTCTCAAATAAACGGATTATATTTGTGCTGAGAAGAGAAGAGTGATGAAAAGAATAATACAATAACACATACATATTATGAATACCGAAAAAGTAAAATGCCTGATTATAGGCAGCGGTCCGGCCGGATTTACGGCGGCCATCTACACCTCGCGAGCCAACCTTGCCCCCGTCCTCTATGAGGGTATCGAGCCGGGAGGACAGCTCACCACAACCACCGAAATCGAGAACTTCCCCGGGTATCCCGAAGGTATATCGGGTCAGGCCATGATGGAGGACCTCAAACGTCAGGCCCAGCGTTTCGGCGCCGATGTGAGAAGAGGCACCATCACCAAAGCGGAGTTGGGGGTGCGTCCTTTCCGCATTACGGTGGACAACGACAAGGTGATTGAGGCCGAGAGTGTGATTATCTCCACCGGAGCAACGGCCAAGTATCTCGGTTTGGAGAGTGAGATGCGTTATCGCGGAGTGGGTGTGAGTGCCTGTGCCACCTGCGACGGATTCTTCTATCGCAAGAAGGTGGTGGCCGTTGTGGGCGGCGGCGATACGGCATGCGAGGAGGCCACCTATCTGGCATCGCTCTGCCGCAAGGTATATATGATTGTGCGTAAGGACTATCTGCGTGCTTCGAAGGCCATGCAGGAGCGAGTGAACAATACGGAGAACATAGAGATTCTCTACGGATGCAACACGCAGGAGGTGCTGGGAGATGCCGAAGGTGTTACGGGGGCGCGTTTGGTTCGTGCCGACGGCACCACCTTCACCATCGACATTGCCGGTTTCTTCCTTGCAATAGGCCATCATCCCAATTCGGAACTGTTTGCGGGACAGCTCGAACTCGATTCGGAGGGATATATCGTCACCGTTCCCGGGACGAGCAAGACCAACATCGAGGGTGTGTTTGCGGCCGGAGACGTGAAGGACCCCCACTATCGTCAGGCCATCACTGCGGCAGGCAGCGGATGTATTGCGGCTCTCGACTGCGAACGCTATCTGCTTGCCCGGAATGCTTAACGAAGTTCTCGAAGAGATATGTTGCCCCGCATAGAGGAGATAACGGCTATCGCCACGCCCGAGGAGTTTGAGCGTGCGGCATTGGAGGTGTTTCGCTTTCAGTCGGAGCATTGTGCCCCTTATGCAGAGTATGTCTCGCTGTTGGGGGTGAAGCGCGACGAGGTGAAAAGGGTGGAACAGATTCCCTATCTGCCCATAGAGTTCTTCAAGAGCCGCAGGGTCTATTGCGGTGAGGAGGAGCCGGAGAAGGTCTTCACGAGCAGTTCCACAGGGTCGGACACTCCGTCGCGTCACCATGTGGCCCGCCTGAGCGACTATGAGGAGTGTTTCTTCAAGGCCTTCGACCGTTTCTATGGCGACTGTCCGGTCTATGCGTTGTTGCCGTGCTATTTGGAGCGCGAGGGGTCGTCGTTGGTCTATATGGCCGACCGCATCATTGCGCGCAACGGAGGCGGATTCTATCTTCATGACCATGAGCGTCTGCTGGCCGACTTGGCGGCCGACCCGCGACGTAAGATATTGTTGGGGGTGAGCTATGCTCTTTGGGAGTTGGCAGAGAGAGAGGTTCCGCGACTGACCGATACGGTGGTGATGGAGACGGGCGGCATGAAGGGACGCAGGGAGGAGATATCGAAGGAGAAGTTTCATGAAATATTGTGTGCGGCATTCGGGGTGGAGAGGATTCACTCGGAGTACGGCATGGCCGAACTGATGTCGCAGGCTTATTCCGACGGCGGAGGACGCTTTGTGGCGCCGCCATGGATGAGGGTGAGGATAAGAGATATAAACGACCCCTTTGTGGAGATGCCCGAGGGATGGAGCGGCGGTGTGGATATAATCGATTTGGGCAATCTCTCGTCGTGTGCCTTCATTCAGACTCAGGACATGGGGCGCAGGTACGACGACGGCAGTTTCGAACTATCGGGGCGCATCGACCGCAGTCAGATAAGGGGCTGCAATCTGTTGATTCAGTAACGAGAAAAGCAGGAAATATATGGAGTATTCGCAGGAGGATTTGGAACGTTTGCATGGGGTGTTGAAGGAGATATGCGCCGAGATTGTGAGGGTGTGCGACGAGAACGGAATAGAGTATTTTATTCAGGGCGGCACAGCTATGGGGGCGCATTTCTTTGGCGACATCATGCCGTGGGACGACGATATGGACCTCGGTATGACCATTGAGAATTATCGGCGATTCATCGAGGTGGCTCCTCGGGCATTGCGTAAGGGTTTCTCGTTGCAGGTATTTGAGACCGAGCTGCAGACGCCTTTCTATTTTGCCAAAGTGCGCAAGGACGACACGCTCTTCGTGGAGGAGTTGTATGGCGGTCTGGATATACACCACGGCATCTATGTGGACATCTTCCCTTTCAACAAGGTGCCCGATTGCAGGGTGGGAGAGCGGTTGCAGCGACTGTGGGTAAAATTCCTCATCAATTGTTTCATATCCAAGAGCGTGTGGGTGTGGCGACGGCTGGCTGCCGAGCCCAGAGAGAGCATGTTTGAGAAGAGTCTGGTGAGCTGTCTGATGATAAAGTGCTATTCGGCCCTCTTCTCCAAGCGTCGTCTGTATGACCGCATGATGAAGGCCATGAGCCGTCACGACCGAGGCAACCATAAGCGTTACAACATTGTACGCATGCCCAAAGACCACATTCCGGTCGAGGATGTGGAGCGGGCGGAGGCGGTCGATTTCGGCGGGCTGAGGGTTAAGTGCCCCGCAAATGTGGAGAGTTATCTGCGCAACCACTACGGCGAAAACATACAGAAGTGGCCCGCACCCCATCTGCGTGTGAATCATGCGCCCATGAAATTGAGTTTCAATACAAAGGAGAATATGTAGTCATGTCGGACGAGGGGAGAATGATAAGATTTTCGGTGGTGATTCCGCTCTACAACAAGGAGCGCGAGATTGTGCGCGCACTCGATTCGGCCGCGGCACAGAGCTATGCGCCGCATGAGATTATAGTTGTGGATGACGGTTCCACCGACAGCGGCGCATCGCTTGCCGCGGCCCATCCGTCACCGCTTGTGAGGGTCGTGAGACAGAGTAATGCAGGGGTGTCGGCGGCCCGAAATGCAGGTATTGCACTCGCTTCGGGCACACATGTCGCACTGCTCGACGGCGACGACTGTTGGGAGAGGGATTATCTGCGCGAGATGGCTTTGCTGATTGAGCAGTTCCCCGGCTGCGGTGCATACAGTTCCGCCTTCAACATCATCGACGGCGAGAGCGTCACCCGTTCCCACTCGCCTCGGGAGCGCGGCGTGGTTGCCGACTTCTTTCGCAAGGCCGTAAGTTTCTACATCTGTCAGCCCTCCTCCACCATCATTCCGCGTGAGGTGTTTGAGCGTGTGGGAGGATTCCCGTTAGGGATGAGATTGGGCGAGGACCTCTATATGTGGATAAAGATTGCTTTGCGCCACGACGTCTGTTTCAATCCCGAGCCGCTGGTTCGCTACTATCGCAGCGCGTCGAATCGCTCGACAAGCATCTATGCGGCCGAACAGACTGACTACTCTTTTGAGGATTTTCACGACCCGCGCCAATGCGACGAGGCCTTTTGGCTGAATGAGTTTCTGGCTCGATGTGCAATAGGAAAGGCGCTCACTCTCAGCGCCAAAGGCGATACCGAGTTCGGGCGTCGCACCGAAGAGTTCTTTGCCTACACGCGTCACTACCGATTGGGATTGTGGAAGTTGCGTGTGCTCAATCGACTGCCGCGTCGTCTGCGAGCTCCGTTGCTCGACGTCTACAACCGGCTTGCATGGCTCCTCGCGCGCAAGGGACTTTAAGGCCTTTCGGCCACGCTCTATTTTTCTCGATTGTTTTTCAGAAGACCGTTCTGGCGAAAACTGTAATTGCCGTCGGCACTGATTATTATGTGGTCTATCACCATGATGTCGAACAGGCCTGCCGCCTGCACCAGTCTGTCGGTAATATCCCTGTCTTCGTCACTCGGTTCGGCAACTCCCGAGGGATGGTTGTGTACCACAATCATGGCACCGGCCAGCAGCTCCACTGCCCTCTTTACGACCAATTTGTAGTCCACCACAAGTTTATTGACCCCGCCCTGAGCTATGCGACGTTTCTCCAATATACGATTGGCCGAGTTGAGATACAACACCCACATCTCCTCGTGGGTCAGTCGCGACAGTTGGGGACCAAGCAGCTCCACCACATCCATCTTGTCGCGAATGATGTCGGGCTGTGATGCACGTGAATCATTGGCTCGGCGACCGAGTTCGAAAGCGGCACTCAGCATGGCGGCATTCTTCATTCCCAGCCCCTCGCTCATCCTCAATCTTCCCAACTCATATTCCGACAACGATGCCAGCGAACAGCCCTCTCGCTCCAACAAGGCTCGCGCCATCTCCACCGCACTCCGCTCCCCCGTGGGGGTAAGCAACAGGCTCAGCAGCTCGTCGTTTCCCAACGAGGCCGCTCCGCGCGTAACCAGACGCTCCCTTATCTCTTTGTCGCTTGTGCCGTTCATTGATGTTTATGTTGCAGGCTGTCTATCTTGTCGAGAATGTGGTCGCCGATTTCATCGTTCATGATGTTCATTGCCAACTCCGCCGCATTCTGCTCCGCCTCCTTCTTGGAGAGACCCTCGCCGCGACCTATCTTCATGGAGTCGATGTAGAGCTGCGAGATGAATACGGGCGAATGGGGGTCGGAATCTTTGCTCACCACTGTGTGGAATCTTATGGACCTGCGACTCTTCTGGCACCACTCTATCAAACGGCTCTTGTGGTCGGTCTCGGTGTGGGACATGTCGTTCAGATTCACATACTTTTTGAAGATGTCGTTTATCAACAGACGGTTCGCGAAGTTGTAACCCTTGTCGAGATAGATGGCCCCGATGACTGCCTCGAAGGCATTGCCGTGCAGGTGTTTCTGTATGAAAGAACCGCCCGGATTGGCTATGACGTGTTTGTCGAGCCCGAGTTGTTTGGCGAGTTCGTTCATCGATGTGCGGCTCACCAATCTCGAACGCATGCGCGTGAGAAATCCCTCCGGCTCGTCGGGATACTCGATGAAGAGGAAGTCCGACACAACACTCTCCAACACCGCATCACCCAAAAATTCGAGCCTTTCGTTATTCACCACTCCGCCGTCGGCCAGATGTACCGAGGCCGAACGATGAATGAGAGCAAGTTTGTAGAGCTCTATATTGTCGGGCGTGAAACCCAGCATGTCATGAAACAATGTGTAGAACTCTTTATCTTTACCGTATTTTCTGCGCCACCACGCCAACATAACCCAAACCTTTCTTCTTGTTCCTTATCTTCGGTAACTATTCGCTATCTTTCCGCATCTCTCCGTCTATCGGTCGCTCCTCTCCTCCGTCCGGCTGTCTAATCCACTGCACCCAAAATGATTGCGGTGTTGTGACCGCCGAATCCGAAGGTGTTGTTCAGTGCATATCTTACCACGCGATTTTGTGCTTTGTTGAGTGTCAGATTCAGACGCGGGTCTATCGCGGGGTCCGGCTGTTGATTGTTTATCGTGGGAGGAATCACGCCATCTCTTATCGCCATCACTGCGGCAAGTGTCTCCACCGCTCCCGCAGCACCCAACAGGTGACCCGTCATCGATTTCGTGGAACTGATGTTCACATCATAGACCGCCTCGCCCATCAGTCGCATTATTCCTTTCAATTCCGGAATGTCGCCCGACGGAGTGGAGGTGCCGTGCGTGTTGAT
>JAZODY010000118.1:0-6018 GCA_045597245.1 Tidjanibacter sp. | reverse complement strand
CGTCGTTGCGTAATTTTGCCACTGCACGCTCAATATCCGCCTTTGTGGAGGAAGTTTCAAACACCTTATGCATCAAGACACCATAGTCGCGCATGTGTTGTTTTTCACCGACAGCATAATCGGCATAGCGTTCTGTGGCATATTTGATTGCCACTCTCTCCTCAGGCAGACGGGTGGCAAAATCCACCTTCAAAATATCATCTTTCTCCATCGTTGCCTCCACAACACCGCGCTCTCCGAAACAGAATCTTTCGCCCCCATCAACAGGCTCGCTCCATCCGACAAAGTCACCCACTCTCACGCTCTCTCCTTCGGGACACATGACTGTCTTTATCACTGCACCCACATTGTTTGCACCTCGTTTCCCCTGCGGAGGAATGATGATGTGCAACTCCTTAACCGCACGCGTTACGGCGACATAAAGTATATTCAGGTTGTCGATGTAGGCCAACAGATTTTCCTCATGGAAACTCTCCGAAAAGAGCGATTTGGCCATACTATCCTTGAAGCCGATGGGAAAAGTTGTGATTCCGCCCAGCTCTTCCTGCGGACGCGCCCAGACTATGCTGTCACTCTTGGTCTTCAAAGACCAGTTACAATAGGGCAGAATAACGGTCTTATACTCCAACCCCTTTGCCTTGTGTATGGTGGCAATGGTTATTGCATCGTCGCTGCGCGGCATGTCTATCGAGATGTTCATACACTCGCTATTCCACCACTCCAAAAATATGCCCAAATCTGCCACCTTGCTGCGACAGAAATCTATAACCTTGTCGTGCAATGCCTGCAAATAGGCCACTTCGGTATCATGAGCCCCTAAGTCGTATCTCACTACAATCTCTTCAAAAGCCTCCTGCGGCGATTTCATACTGAGATGACGGAAGAAACCGGCCTCCTCATCCGAAACGGCAGTTTCAAACTCCGCGCCTCTCCATCTGTTATAGACGGCACGTGAGAGTACATCCTCGGGATTGACGGCCAATCCCATGCAGCTGATTACGAACGAACATAATGCAGAGTTACCTATGGTCAATGCCTCATGGGTGACGATATTGAAATTAACCTCATCTCCCTTACGTTGCTTATAATCCAATAACAGGTCTGCCACATTGCGGGCATTCCAATTCGACCTCACCAAAATGGCTATGTCACAAGGTCTGTACCCTCTATCGAGCAGGTCAAGCACCGTGGTCACAATCGGGTCCTCGGCCTCCTCGTCATACTCCTCATAAGCCGAAACCGAAACAAACCCACGCTCCTCACTCACCGGAGTCTGACACCAATCCTCATAAGCACGTGCAATCATGTCATGATAATCCGAACGCATCCCACCACTTATATGTGAAGTTTCGAACGCCCCATCGATGATATCATTCATCGAGTCGTTGAGATGAGATACACAAGCACCTATCAGTGCGTTGTTGAACTCCACCACATCTTTCGAACTGCGATAGTTGTTTTGCAGAAAATGTATATTGGGACTACGGAACTCCGTCTCCGCCTTCTCCGACAGCAGAGTCCAATCTCCTCCTCGCCACCTATAAATGGATTGCTTGACATCTCCCACCAACATCACTGCATCAGTTTCGGTCTGTGCCTCGGCGTTGCGCAACAATGGCAGAAAGTTGTTCCACTGCATGGCAGATGTGTCTTGAAACTCGTCAATCATAAAGTGGGTGAATCGTGTTCCGGTCTTTTCAAATATGAACGGGGCATCATTCCCCGACACCAAATCTGCTATGATTTTATTGATGTCGGAGATGGGCAGTATTCGCTCTTGTGCACATATCAGGTCTTTGTTGCGTTGGAGGTCCATCATGAGGGCAAAGTTACGATAGTGTTTTTTCAGCAGGGAATAATTGTTCTCGGCCACACAAGAGTGATGCAATTCATCTATCACACCATTCAACATCTTACACAATCGACCCGACATAGCCTCTATTTCATTTCGCTTGGGTGACTTCGCACTACACCACACTCCATCTTCCCGCGCGGCATTCACCCTATTGCCCACATCGGGGACACCACCCGCAGCAACACGCTCCACAAATCCGGCGACACCATTTCTCCCATAATGGAAATCTTTGACATCAAGTCCGTTGTCGGCAATATGCTTCATAAACAGATTAGCTGATTCGATTCTCTTGGCCACCGCGACTTCGCTCTTTGTTTTATACTCGGCAACAATGGCTTTAAGACGCTCCTTGAAATCATCGACCTCCATGCCAAATATTGTGTTTTCCTTGAATATCTCCTTTCCCAACTTCACCAAACCGTCTTTGATGTTCCAGCGATTGTTTTCCGAAATGTTCTCTCCTATATATTCCAACACCCACTTACGCAGTGCTACATTATCGCTCAAATCATCGATTAATTTATCTGCCGCCGTATCGAGAATTGAGTCGGTCTGCAATTCGAGATTGAAGTTCATGTCGATACCCAACTCGCGAATGAATGCACGAATGATTCGCTGAAAAAATTTATCGATGGTCAGTATATAGAAATTGGAGTAGTCGTGCAAAATATGGTTTCTCACAACGGCTGCCCTGCGGCGAATCTCTTCCACACCGATAGCCAGTTCCTCCAAATCGGCCAGCAGACGCCTCTCGATATCCTCGTTGCGACCCTCTGCCAACAGATTTATCTGTTTCAGGATACGTTGTTTCATCTCTTCGGTAGCCTTATTGGTGAAGGTAACCGCAAGTATATGACGATACCTCTCAGGGTCGGCAATAACGTTACGCACATATTCGTATGCCAAATTATATGTCTTTCCCGAACCTGCCGAGGCTCTGACTATCTTTACTGCTCCCATATATCGAAAAATTTTACTCCAAATTAGTAATAATATTCTGTTCCGATACCGTCGCGCAGGATTGTTTTTCAAAAAAATAATCCGTATCTTGGCATTAAATCGGAAACAGATGAAAGCCAGTTTTTTACAAAGCGTAACAAAGTATCTTTACGACAAATACGGCAACGACATCTCTTCGCTGAAAATCGTTCTGCCCAACCGTCGTTCGATACTCTTCTTCAATGAGGCCCTTTCGCAACTTACCACAAAGCCATTGTGGCAACCGCGTTTCGTATCGATAGACGAGATGATGGGAGAGATATCGGGGCTGAACCGATGTGAACGCATTCGCGCCATAACCGAATTGTATAAAATATATTCGGGTTTTCATTCCGGAGAAGAGTTTGATGCTTTCTACTTCTGGGGCGAGATTCTGCTCAATGATTTCGATGCCATAGACAAATACCAAATAGATGCTCAGGCACTCTTTCGCAACATCAACGACCTTAAAGAGTTGGAGAACGACTTGTCGTACCTTACTCCCGAACAGCGAGAAGTGATTCGTCGATTTTGGCAATCGTTCGACATAGAAACAAAGAGTTCCACCGAAAAAGAGTATTTCATGCGTATATGGAGAACTCTTTCCCCAATATACACCACTTTCAGGCAACAGCTGACAGAGAGCGGTGTGGGTTACACCGGAATGATTCAGCGTGCTGCGGCCGAGAAGTTGCTCCGCGACGAATACCACGCGCAGGAGAGGGAACGCTACGCCGTAATAGGATTCAATGCGTTGTCGAAATGCGAAAAGGTATTGTTCGACTATCTTAGAAAGGAGCATGAAACCGATTTCTTCTGGGATTTCGACGACTACTATCTTACGAGAGAACAAGAGGCCGGATTGTTTATTCGCGAAAATCTCATGCGTTATCCGCAAAATGCAGACTTCCATATCGAAAGTCATTTTGCCAAACCGAAACAAGTCACAGCAATATCGACCATCTCGGATTCGATGCAGTGTAAATATGTGGCCGAGTTCTTGCGCGAAGTGTATGAACGCGAAGGACAATTGGATAAAAACACTGCAATCATTTTGGCCGATGAGAGTTTGTTGATGCCGGTACTCTATTCGTTGCCCGAGTTTGTGGAAAACGTGAACATCACGATGGGGTATCCTGTGCGCCAAAGTTTGGCATATACGTTTGTGGAGCGCTTGTTCCTGTTGCAACACCGCATGCGTACGACCGCCGAGGGCGAGGTGACTTTTTATCACTCCGATGTGGAGGGCATTCTCAACAGCCCATACATACGCACAAGGAGCGATTTGGACGTAGGTGGAATGCACGACCAGATAATAAAGGAGGGACGTATATATGTAAATGCCGAGCTGTTCGACGAAACTCCGTTGCTCGCCACCATCTTTACCCCCGTCACCAAATGGCAGGAGTTGGTGGACTATATCATAACTATCCTATCCGAGGTGGCCACGGGAGAGGATGTGTTTAACACCAAAACGGAACGGATGATGCAACGCGAGATGTTGGCACTGATAACCGACAGCCTTAACATGCTCTCCAATTCATTGGGCAACTGCGGTATAGACATAAAAACCAGCACCTTCAACACCATAGCCCGCCGTATATTGCAGACGCTGAGAGTGCCGTTCAGCGGAGAGCCTCTGTCGGGAGTGCAGATTATGGGAATTCTCGAAACACGCAACCTCGATTTCGACAATGTGTTGATGCTTTCCATGAACGACGACACTTTTCCGGCCGGCAGAGCAGGGGATTCATCATACATTCCCTACAATCTGCGTTTCGCATACGGCCTCCCAACACCCGAACACCATGAAGGAGTCTATGCCTACTACTTCTACCGCCTTATTCAGCGATGCCGAAAGTTGGACTTGGTATATTGCGCCCGCAACGACGAACGCAGTTCTGGCGAGCAGAGTCGCTATATCTATCAACTTGATTATGAATCGCCTCAAAATGTGATACGTAGAAACATTGCAGCCGACGTAAATCTGTCGAGACAGGAGAAGATAACAGTGGAGAAGGCGGCAACATGCAACGAACGACTCGAAAGATTTCTCTGCGGAGAGAAACAATTCTCGCCATCTTCATTCAACACCTATTTGGAGTGTCCGTTGAAGTTCTATTTCCGCTCGGTGATTGGCCTTAAACCGCAAGACGAAATCGCGGAAGACATCGACCTGCCCATGTTCGGAACCATTCTTCATAGAGTCATGGAGTTGCTCTATTCACCTCTTTTGGATGTGAGTACACCGCATATGGCAATCAAAGGAATAATCGGCACAAAGATGGTGGCCGACACGATAGATATTGCAATAAATGAGAGCTTTTATCACGGTCAGGCTCCGGCAGACGGCAAATATGAGGGCAATGTTCTGATGATACGGGAGAGTTTGAACAAATATATCAACGAATGTATTCTGCCCTATGATGCCGAGCATGCCGGATGCATCATAGGTTTGGAGATGCCGCTATCTTGCAAAGTGACATTTACCGATGCCGAAGGCCGCGCGAGAGAGGTTACATTCAGTGGTAAGTCCGACCGGGTGGACATGATGCCCGATGGGACGGTTCGCATCATCGACTATAAAACGGGGTCTCCGCATCAGGATTTCAGAGGAGTGGCATCATTGCTCTCATCGACCGAAGGGGAAGCCGCCTCGGGCGCTGTGGTGCAAACCTTCCTATACTCGATGATGGTTGCCGGCATGCAACGCACCGGTGAGATGAAGGGCAGGGACGTATGTCCGTCGCTATATTATGTACGACGCATGAATGCGGCAGATTTCTCTCCTCTGCTTAACGACACCGAGCAGCGACACAGCGTGGCATCTTACAGCCAATACAGCGAGATGCATGAAGGCTATTTGCGTGAAAAACTTGCCGAACTGTTTGACAAGCGTGTTCCATTCACCCAGTGTGAAGACATTGCGACATGCAACTACTGCGATTTCAAAACGATTTGTAACAGAAAACAATAACGACATGATGGAAAATACAAAACCAAACGAGCCCGTTCTAAACGAGCACAACAAGCAGGAGTATCCCCCGATGCACACCACAGAGCACATCCTCAATCAGACTATGGTAAGAATGTTCGATTGTCCGCGTTCGCGCAATGCGCACATAGAACGTAAGAAATCAAAATGCGACTACATTCTTTCCGCAGCTCCCACTGAGGAACAGGTT
>JAZODY010000117.1:0-5761 GCA_045597245.1 Tidjanibacter sp. | reverse complement strand
AAGACCGGCGACGAAACTCCACCGCCCCGCCTCGACAGAGATTCACCTCCCAAAAAAAGAACATCGGCCCGCCATTCGGCGGGCCGATGTTTATCTGTGGATGCTCCTCGGCAGAGCACCTATCGCTTCTCGTTGGCGATGAGATATTCGGCAATTTGCACGGCATTGAGTGCGGCACCCTTACGAATCTGGTCGCCCACACACCAGAATGTCAATCCGTTGGGACTGGCCAAATCCTTTCTCACCCTGCCCACATATACGGGGTCTTGGTCGGCAACGAAGAGCGGCATGGGATAACACTTCTCGGCCGGCTTGTCCATCAGCACCACTCCCTCGGCCGCGGCAAAAGCCTCGCGTGCCTGCTCGGGAGTGACGGGTTGCTCGGTCTCCACCCAGATGCTCTCCGAATGGGCCCTCAACACCGGCACACGCACACACATGGCACTCACATCGATGTCGGAGTGCATGATTTTCTTGGTCTCATGGAACATTTTCAACTCCTCTTTGGTGTAGTCGTCATCGGAGAAGACGTCGATATGGGGAATCACGTTGTAGGCCAACTGATAGACAAACTTCTCCACCGTAGGCTCTTTGCCGTCGTTAATCTCCCTGTACTGATTCTCCAACTCCGCCATGGCCGAAGCACCCGCACCGCTGGCAGCCTGATAGGAGGCAAAGTGCACACGACGTATGTGGGAGAGCTGTTCGATGGCTTTCAACGCCACCACCATGATGATTGTGGTACAGTTGGGGTTTGCAATCACGTTACGCGGACGACACAAGGCATCCTCGGGATTGACCTCGGGTACGACCAAAGGCACATCGGCATCCATACGGAATGCGCTCGAATTGTCAATCATCACCGTTCCGTGCTTGGTGATGGTCTTCTCAAATTCGCGCGACGTGCCCGCACCGGCCGACACGAAAGCGTAATCCACGCCCTTGAAATCGTCGTTATGGGCCAACAGTTTCACCTTTATCGTCTTGCCGCGAAACTCATACTCACGACCGGCACTTCTCTCCGAGCCGAAAAGCAACAATTCGTCGATGGGGAAATCGCGCTGCGACAGGATTCTCAAAAACTCCTGACCAACCGCCCCGCTTGCTCCTACAATGGCTATTCTCATCTCTTTCAGTCTAAAAAATGTGTTTTTGTTTATATCATTAACCTTTCGCCCTCCGCATTCTGCATCGGGCTGTTTTTCATCTCTTCTCGGTTTACGGGTTCACCCTTGCGGCACAATACCACTTTCGGTCCCCACTCCGTTCCGGCCTCTCTTCTCTGTCCGTCTCTCCTGCAATCCGACCCGCACATCTCCCGTTCGGCCGCGCATTACCTTCGCCCTGAGACGCCGCTATTGGAAGAACTCATCCTCCACAACCTCTTGTTGCTCGGGCATCACATCCTCGGGACAGTCGTAAACCACCGCCCCCAACGGAATCTGGAACACATCCTCTCTCCTCACATTGAGCGACTTATCCTCATACACTCTCTTCATGAACTCGCCGAATACGGGCAGAGCCATGACCGAACCCTCGCCGCCCGACGCCAAGTGCACGCTCTGGTCCTCGGCTCCGACCCATGTGCCGGCCACCAGATTGGGCAACACGCCCATGAACCACGCATCTCTGTTCTCCTGCGAGGTGCCGGTCTTGCCACCCACCTCCACATCGCTCATATTGAACTGCCAGCCCAGACGTCCCGCCGTACCGGCTCTGACCACATTCTGCAACATACCCAGCATCGTGTGGGCCGTCTGTTCGCTTATGGCCACATTGGATGTGGTGCCGAACGAAGCAAGCAGATTGCCCTGACGGTCCTCTATGCGGGTGACGAACATAGGCTCGGTGAAGATACCGCGATTGACGAATGTGGAGTAGGCTCCCACTAACTCGAAGAGCGAAACCTCCGGCGTACCCAGACACAAGGCATAAGCCGGATAGACATAGCTGTGGATACCCATGTTGTGGAGAAAATCCACCACCGCCTCGGGCTGTTTGGCCTGTTTCATAATCCACGCCGAGTAGTTGTTGCGACTTCGTGCCAATCCCCATTTGAGCGGATGCAGCACACCGTCATACTCCACCTGTCCCGCCTCCTTCGGTGTCCACGGCTCACCCGAGAAGGTCTCTATGGTCACAGGCAGATTGGGCACCATGGTGCAGGGGTTGAATCCCATGTGGTCCAGCGCAAAGGTGTAGATGAATGGTTTGATGGTTGAGCCAATCTGGCGCTTGCCCTGCTTCACCATGTCGTACTTGAAGTAGCGGAAATCGGGACCTCCCACATAGGCCTTCACATGACCCGACGTGGGGTCCAATGCCATGAATGCGGCACGCATGATACGCTTGTGGTGAAGGATGGAGTCGCGCGGCGAGATGAGCGTATCGACATATCCCTTGTAGGTGAAAATCTGAGTCTTCACCCTTGTGCGGAACTCCTTGTCAATCTCCTCGGCCGAGGCTCCGGCCTCTTTCAGCGCGATATAGCGGTCCGTATAGCGCATTGCGCGATACATGATGTTATCAATCTCCTTCTGGTCCACATCCTGAAACAGCACCTTCGTGGCCCTGTATTGGGCATCCATGGCGGGCTGAATGGTGTGTTCCATCTGATAGGCGATGGCCTCCTCGGCATAGCGTTGCAGGCGCGAGTCGATGGTGGTATAGATTTTCAGACCGTCGCGATAGATGTTATACTCCGTTCCGTCGGCCTTCTTGTTCTTCTGACACCATCCGTAGAGCGGATTATTCTCCCATCGTTCCAACTCGTATTCGTAATCCCACTCGAACTGATACTGATTCTTTCTCGGTTTCTCGGCATTGAGCACGGTTCGCAACATCTCTCTGAAATAGGTGGCCGAACCGTCGTTATGACTGATTGGGGTGTAGTGCAACTCAATCTCTGTCTGCGACAGCGAGTCGAGTTGCTCCCGCGTGAGATATTTGTTGGCTTTCATGCGGGCCATCACCGTGTTGCGTCGTGCCAGCGCCCTCTCCGGATTTCTCACCGGACTGTAACGGGTAGGGGCATTCACCACTCCCACCAGCATGGCCGCCTCCTGCACATTGAGGTCTTTGGGCTCCTTATCGAAGAAGGTGGCCGCGGCCGACTTTATGCCGTAAGCGTTGCTGCCATAGAACACAGTATTGAAATACATGGTGATAATCTCCTCCTTCGTATAGTTGTATTCGAGTTTTACCGCCGTAATCCACTCCTTGAACTTGGCCAGAGCCAGACGTGAGGCCCTTGCCACCGACGAACGGTAGGTGGTGGTGTCGCGCGGGAAGAGATTCTTGGCCAACTGCTGGGTGATGGTACTTCCTCCGCCCTGATTGCGGTCGCCCAGAGCAATCGTCCTGATTCCCACACGCGCCAACGATACGAAGTCGATTCCCGAATGGGAGTAATAACGAGCATCCTCGGTGGAGACCAAAGCAGCCACCAGCGCAGGCGACAGGTCCTCATACTCCACATAGGAGCGGTTCTGAATAAAGAACGAGCCAATCATCTTTCCGTCAGCCGAATAGATTTCGGTGGCAATATTATTCTGTGGATTTTCCAACTCCTCGAAGGTGGGCAGTTTGCCGAAGGCTCCCGCCGCAGTGAGGGCAATGATGATGCACACCAGAGCGGTGGGCACGAGCACCACGGTCCAGAACCAGCGCGTTATCCTCACCTCTCTCGGGTCTTTCTTGTATGTTTTCTTACTACTCATGTGAATATCACTCGATTTTACTATCCTGCAAAGATACTACATTATCCGATAAAACGTCACACTCCGCCCCATTTATTGCATCGCCACCCCTCAAAGCGGCAGCGACACTCCGGCCGACACAATCGGCGAATCCCTATGACTGGGTTTGTAGAGCGAGATTTTCAGGGTGGTTTCGCCCTGTGCGGGCATGTTGAAGAAGACCGCATCGAGATAGAGCGAGGCACCGTAGGAGTTGATTTGCTCGGTCGTGCGTTCCAAATCGAAGACCGTCGGGTCGTTGGTCATGCGGGGCATGCCGAACGATGAAAAGCGTGCATAGTCGAAGTAGCCGCCCAGACGGATGCGTTTCAGGAAAAACAGCCCTCCCACGCCCCAATCGGGATAGGCCAGCGGCAACTGATAGTCGGCCGAGGCGGCCATGTAGTCCACCGGTGAAGGGGTTTGGGTGAATCCGCGCGGCACGAGGTCGTTCACCGCATAGGTATATACCGCCCGCCCGAAGAGATTCTGATAGTTGGCTCTGAGGGTGATGCTGTGGTGCGGCGCCACGCCGGGCAGATAAAGACGACCCAACAGACTCATCACCGATGTGGTGTGACCGTAAAACGGGTCCGTACCGAAAGTGGCCTTCACCGCATAACCGAATCGCGGCAGGAAATCGCGTCGTGCCCGCGCCACATTGTCGGTATATTGCAGCGATGCGTAGAGCCAATTTGTTCCGCTCGCATAGCTCTGCGTATCGGGTCGATAGAGCGGCACACGCTGGTAGCGATACTCCACACTCGGCACTATATAGCGCGTGTGGTAGCCGTTTTGGAGGTAGATGGGCAGGTAGACACGCCCCTCCACTTTCAGGAAGTCCTTCAACCTCGACGGTGCCGGCTGTGGAGCATCGACCGGTTTCAGCGCGACACTGCCGTTGTCGAAGTAGGTATAGTAGTTGGTCAGCCCGTCGGCAGTCTGCCTAACGATGTTCACCGGTTGCTCCTTGCGGTCCTCCCACAACACCTTGAATTCGAATTTGGGCGCAAAGGCCATATACCTGATGTCGAATCCCACATTGGAGTAGCCGTCGAACGAATAGCCGTAATTGAGGTGCGACACCACCGAACTGAGCAGGTTCTGCGAGAAGGCCGACACGTTGAACTTGAAGCGCGACCAATCGCCATCGGTCAGTTCGTCGGGGTCGTAATCGACGGGGCCCCAACTGTGTATATTAAACAGATTAAGATTCTTGCGATAGTTCTTGGCACTCTCCCGCTCTCGCGACTCGTCGAGTTCGCTCTCGGTGAACAGCACCTCGTCTACATTCGCCACATCCCACTCGAATCTCTCGGGATTGACCACATTGCGCGGCACCTCCGTGTGCTCCACACGCTCCTCCAACTCCACATCCTGCACCGCCACCATATAGCCCCTCTCGTCATAGGTCGTCATCGCCACTCTCCTGCCGTCGGCCGAGGGTGCCGGCTCGAAAGAGCCGTAGCGCGAACTGCTGACCCTGTATTCCTCTCCGCTCTCCAAATCCAACACATGCACCTCGTCCTTGCCCGATGCCACCGAGCCGAACCACAACCTTCCGTCGGCGGCCCTGAGGTCGCTCAGCGTGACATGCGCCGGCTCTTTCACCACTCTTTGTCCTCCGTCGGCCAACGACCACGCCCCGATGTGCATTCCCCGGTCGTCGAGTGCTATGTAGTAGAGTGCATCGGTAGGCTCGTCGTAGTCCATGCCATGCAGCGAGGTCTCCGCTCCGAACGAAAGGGTCTTCCCGCCGGCCACAAGCGAATAGGTGCCGTCGTAGTCATAGAGAGCATAGGCCACCGTTCCGTCGGGCAACACCGCGGGGAAGATGGTCCGACGCTCGCTCCTCACCGCATGTTCACGTCCGTCGCGCAGGTCGAGATGGCAGAGCTGCGAATTGACCCTCTGTTCCCAGAAGACACTCTCGCGATACTCGGTCCAATACAACACGCTGTCCCTCAATACCGGACGCGAACTTAGCGTTCCGGTGTAGGCCACCAAGTCGGATCGTAGCCATG
>JAZODY010000116.1:0-22461 GCA_045597245.1 Tidjanibacter sp. | reverse complement strand
TTATAATGTGATTGTATGTTCCGATTACAAGATTAATCGCCGTCGGGTTTTGTGAGTTCGACGGTGGTCCAAGTCCACTCAAAATCCTCGAACTTGTCGGGATTCGACGGGTCGTAGGTTGCGGTGTAATCCTTGCGGATGTTGTTTTCAAGCGGAATGTCGAGGTCGCGTATGCCCTGAATCACACATTTGGCCACCTGATATGCACCGAACATATTGAAATGGGTGTTGTCGGCCAACGGATTGGGTTGGTCGGTGAAAGTGTTGGCCGGATAGTGTACCAACGTATTCTTCGAGCCTTCCACTCCCATAGCCTCATATATTGCGGTGGTCATCGACGTGAGGTCTATCACCGGAATGTTATTCTTGGCGGCCAGCTGTTTGGTGGCCTCGGGGAAGTCGCCGTGGGAGCAGACAATCTTGCCGTTCTCGTCGAAGTTGCGACGCTGGGTGGGGGTCAGTACCACGGGGTGTGCTCCCACCGAGAAGGCGCTGTCGATGTAGGCCTGCATGTAATTGGTGAAGTGTTTGAATGCACCGCTCTCGGGGCCGCGCTGTTTCTCGTCGTTGTGACCGAACACCACGAACAGATAGTCGCCCTCCTTCATCTGGGTCATGATTTTCTCCAAGCGTTTCTCGTGTATGAACGAGTTGGACGATTCGCCGCTCTCTCCATAGTTCGCAACGCTCACCTTCTCATCCAAGAAGCGAGGCAGCATCTGGCCCCAGCTTGCCCACGGGTCGGTGTCTTGGTCCACAGTGGTGGAGTCGCCGCAGAGGAAGACGGTGATAACGTCGTCATCGGCTTTGCGCACCGAGATGCGCTCAACGGCAGGATTCGAACCGGTGATTTCGAGGGTGATGTCTTTGTCCCAATTGAGTTTGGTTCTCTCTCTTGGTTTGATTCTCACCATGTTACCCTCGCTGATGATGGTGTCGCGTTTGTTTACGTTGAAGGTGAAGGTCTTGAATTCGCCAGTGGCGGTGACCTCGTTCTCCACAAACAGACGACGCGACTCGCCGCGGATGCTGGTCACACCCTCATGCTCGTCCGAGCCCAATACCACCTCGACGGTGTAGTTTCCGTCGGGCACATTGGGAATCGTGTAGATGTAGCCATCGCTCAGTCCCAACGAATTAACATCGTCCAGTTGGTAGAGCCATTCCACTTTCTCGCTGTTGCCGCATGCAACACCCAGCAGTGCGGTGATGCAGAGTGCGAGAGCCAATTTGAGATTGATATTCTTCATGTGATTTTTTGTGTTTTTAGTGATTAGTATTAAATAAATTAAGTATCAATTCCTCTTTTGGCCTGCGGGAGGCAGATTGTCGTTGCGATTGCGCAACGTGGGTTTCAGCTCGTCGGGCGACTCTTTGGTTCCGAAGTCGATGGCCGTAGAGCGCTTGGTGAAGAGGTCCTGTACGGTGCTCAACGCAACGTCGTGTGCGGGACGGAAGTAGTTGCCGTTCATGTAGTCAAGCAGCGACACATAGAGCTGTCGTGCCACGATGCGCTCGTCGGGTTTGGAGGTGAGGTCGAGCGAAGTCACCATCAGACGGCCGTTGAGTACGTTGGCCTCAAACAACACACCCGATTTACGACTCAGGAACCATGTGTCTATGCTGCTTACCAGAGGCTCGAAACCCTTCGGGAAATCGCTCAACAGCATGGTCTGGGCATTGTTCACCAGCTCCCACCATTGTATGTCGCTGTGGTAGTCGGTCGGGAAGTTGTCGAAGACGCGGTGGTAGTCGTTGAGCCATATACCCGTTGTGTGCGGGGCGCGCATCTTAAACCACGACGTGTTCCAGAAGACGGGAGTGAACTGCTGTTTGATGTCGTCGCCATAGGTGATTTTGCCGGCTGCCAGCAGCAACACCTTGCCGCCCTCTTCGAGTACGGCCACCGCCTTGTCGTCCAACACCTCGGTTACGTAGACATCGCCTGCCTCGGCTTCAACCTCGGCCGGATATACCCAGAAATTCCAATCGTTCACGAACTCCGTATCCTCGATGGCCACTTCCAGATTATATCTCTCGGGAGCCCTCAGGCCGTCGAGTGAAAACTCTATATTGCCAATCTCTCTACAACTGCCTATCTCTATATCCTTGCGGGCCACGGTCCCTTGTGCCACCACAGCCTCATGACTGTCGCGAATGGTGTAGCTCACAACGACATCTTTCAACGGTGCCGCACCGAAATGGGCCACCTCTATGGCCGCTTCGAGTTCCTCGTCGGAGGTGAAGACAAACTTCTCCATGCGGGCCAGAGGCACCGTCTCGTTGCAGAATCTTCTCCACTCCTCGGGCGAGATGTACTCCTTCTCGTCGAAGAAGACATCCGTCACGCCCACCAGTGCCGAGCCTTGACCCGAATAGTCGTTGATGCACAACAGTTGGAATCCGGCATAGCCCTCGGTGCGCAGATGGCGCTCAATCTCGTGTTTGTAGCACAGAGCTTGCAATTTTCCCGAGGCCATGTGGAAGTCGTTGCCTTTGCCGCCCATGTCGTTCTTTTCGAGTTGGTCGCGGAATATCTCGAAGTTCAGCGCCTTGTTCACGCCGGTGTATTTGCGTATCTCCTCAAAATTGGGGAATACGCACCACTGGCCGGCCTCGTGTGATACGTAAGGCTCATTGATGGTTGCAAGTGCGGGAGAGAAGTCCGTCATGGTTTCGGGGCGTGTGTTCTTCCAGTTCAGGCCGCGCGCTCCCGCCTTCACATGATATTGGTTGCGCGGCTGCCACTGCCAGCTGCCACCCACAGAGGCTCCCGTATATACTCTGCGCGAGTCGGTATTCTCCCAATACTCCACAAAGTCGGTCACCCAAGCCACCCAATTGCCATAGGGCTCGTTGCCGCTGGCCAACATGCAGAACGACGGCGAGTTGCCATACTCTTTGGAGATGCGCTTGGTCTCGTTCATCAGGTATTCGTCCACAGGGTCGCCGTTGCCCAGACGAACTCCGTGGTTGGGCCAGCTCGGTCCCTCGGGCTGCAAGTAGAATCCGACTATGTCGGCCGCCTCGAATGCCGCGGCGGGAGGACAATAGGAGTGGAAACGCATGTGGTTCAGACCGTAGTTGCGGCAGGCGCGGAACACCTTTATCCATGCCTCCACATCCATCGGGGCATAACCCGTGGCGGGGAACAGACAGTTCTCCACGGTTCCACGCAAAACGGTTTTGCGGCCGTTCACATAGAAATATTTTCCTTCGCCGATTTTGAACTCCCTCATGCCGAATCTCACCTTCTCGCTCTGTGCTCCCGCCTCGGTCTGCAACTCTATCGAGAGGTTGTAGAGAGCCGGACTGAACTCGTCCCACGTGAGCATTCCGTCACCCATAGGCAGAATGATGGAGTACTCGTTGCTCTCTTTCTTTATGGTTATCTGCTCGGTCACCGAGGCTGTCTTGTGACTCTTGGGGCTGTTGAAGCTCTCGGCCGAGAGTACAAGGGTTCCTTTGCGGGCCTTGTCGGAGTTGATTCTCACCTTTACCTCGGCCTGTTTGTTGGTCAGGTCGGGATAGACTTGAACATCATCCATGTAGGTCTTGGGTGTGGAGCGAAGTTCCATGCGACCCACTATGCCGTTCCAGTTGCCCTGCGTTTGGTCGGTGACGCTGTGGGAGTCCTGTCCGATGTTGTAGGCCGGTTTCAGTCGGTTGTCCACCACCACCGCCAGAGTGTGGGTGGCACCCGCCTTCACATATTTCGTGATGTCGAACCGGTGGGCCGTGGAGAGCGAATTGTCCACAGCCACCTCCTTGCCGTCAATCCAGAGCGTGCTCTCGATGTGAGGACGTTCCAGATAGAGCTCCACACGACGCTCCTTCCACTCGCTCGGAATGGTTATCTCGCGCTTATACCAAGCCGCTCCGCGATAGTAGCGCTCGGGAGTGAGGAAGAAAGGATACTTCACATTGTCGTCGCGGCGATACTTCTCATAGGCGGGGTTGATGTAGTAGGTGCTGTCGTAGATGCTGCCCGTCCATTTCGTATGGGCGGTGATGATGTCGCCTTTGAGCATCTCCGGCATGGAGGCCGGCAGATTGATGTAGTCCTCCAAATTCTTGGAGTGCCACTCTCCGGCCACGCCTTCGTCGTTGCGGTCGATGGCAAACTCCCATCGGCCCGAGAGGTCGATGACATCCTGCTGTGCAAAGGCCGCAAGGCCTGCAAGCAGCATGATGACTGACACAATGGTTTTTTTCATAGCGGGGTGATTTTGTCTGTTATTTGTTATGATTTATTATTGTTCTTGTTTTGAGGAGAGCTGTTGTTTACTGACCGCTCGTCATCTTCTTCATCAACTCCTCCATCAATTCATAGGGCATGTCGTCCGTTCCGAAATCTACGGGAGGAGCGGTCTTGGTATACAAATCCCTTACGGTCTGCTCCGGAATCTCGAAGGCGGGGCGGAATTTCTCTCCGTTCATGTAGTTCAGAAGCGATTTGTACATCTGTCGTGCAACCACTCTGTTCTCGGGGTCGGACGTGAGGTCCATGGTGGTCATCATAAGACGGCCGTTGAGTACCTTTGCCTCGAAGAGCATGCCTGCCTTGCGGCTCAGGAACCATGTGTCTATGCTCTGAACCAACGGTTGGAACTCTATCGGGAAGTCGCTCATTCTCATCGGTGAC
The DNA here is from genome assembly GCA_045597245.1 of Tidjanibacter sp. Taxonomy (GTDB): domain Bacteria; phylum Bacteroidota; class Bacteroidia; order Bacteroidales; family Rikenellaceae; genus Tidjanibacter. The sequence goes on along the minus strand of JAZODY010000116.1, from coordinate 17,816 downwards.
GCATTGTTCACCAACTCCCACCACTGCAAGTTGCTGTGATACTCGGTGGGGAAATCCTTGAATGCCGGATGATACTCGTTCACAAAGAGACCGGTGGTGTGGGGAGGACGCATCTTGAACCACGACGTGTTCCAGAATACCGGCGAGAGGTGCTGCACAATCTCCTTGCCGTAGCTCACTCCTTTGGGCGCAATCAGCATCACATCGCCTCCGTTTGCCAACTCCTTCATGGCCTCATCCACATCTTTGGTGACAAGCACCTTGCCTTTGTCTATCTCCAATGCGGTGTCATACACCCAGAAATCCCAGTCGTTCACATATTCGGTGCCCTCGATGGCTATCTCCAAATTATACTTTCTCGGGGCGGTCAGACCGTCGAGCGCGAAGGTCACCTCTCCTATCTGCTGGCAACTGCCAATCTCTATGTCGCCCTGAGCAACCACACCTTCGGTAATAACGGCTCCGAGATAGTCGGTAATCTTATAGAGTGTGCGCACTCCTTTGAGCGGCTCCGGTCCGAAATGGGCAACCTCCACCTTTGCGGAGAGGGTCTCTCCTTTGGTGAAGACAAACTTCTCCATGCGGGTCAGAGGTACGGTCACATTGCAGAATCTTCTCCACTCCTCGGCCGAGATATACTCCTTTGCATCATAGAACACGTCGGTCACACCCACCAGTGCCGAGCCCTGACCCGAGTAGTCGTTTATGGCCAGCAGTTGGAATCCGGAGTAGCCTTGCGTGCGGAGCGTCTTCTCAATCTCGTGTTTGTAGGCCAGAGCCTGCAATTTACCCGACGACATGTGGAAGTCGTAAGCCAACTTGCCCATGCCGTTCTCTTCCAACAGGGTTTCGAAAATGTCGAAGTTGTAGGCCTTGTTCACGCCTGTGTATTTGCGTCTTTCGTTCAGATTGGGGAATACGCACCACTGGCCCGTCTCATGCGACAGATAGGGAACGGTGACTCTCGAAATGTTCAAACCGAAATCGCTCATGGTCTCGGGACGGGCATTCTTCCACGACAATCCGCGGGCTCCCATCTCTATGTGATATTGGTTCTCCGTGCGGCTCGACCATCCTGCCGTTCCGGTGTAAACCCTTCGGCTGTCGGTGTTTTTCCAATAGAGAACGAAGTTGTTGAGCCACTCCATGAATCGGCCCTGAGGCTCGTTGCCGGCGGCAAGGAAACAGAACGACGGCGAGTTGCCATACTCTTTGGAGATGCGCTTGGTCTCCTCCATCAAATACTCGTCGATGGGGTCGCCTTCGCCAAGTTTGGCAGTGTAGTTGGGCCAGCTCGGTCCCTCGGGCTGCAAGTAGAATCCGACTATGTCGGCCGCCTCGAATGCCGCGGCGGGAGGACAATAGGAGTGGAAACGCATGTGGTTCAAACCGTAGTTGCGGCAGGCGCGGAACACCTTTATCCATGCCTCCACATCCATCGGGGCATAACCCGTGGCGGGGAACAGACAACACTCCACCGTACCTCTCATAAGGGTCTGACGGCCGTTCACGTAGAAATATTTATCCTTTATGCTTATCTCTCTCATTCCGAATCGTATCTCCTTCTTCTCCTGCATTCCGCCCGCATTTATCTCGGCCGAAAGCATATAGAGGGCGGGGTCGAACTCGTCCCATGTCTGCATGTCATCGCCCATGGGCAATATGATTTCAACATTGTTGGAACCCGATTTGAGAGTTACCGACTGTTTGACGGCATCCACCTTATGCGATTTTGCGGTGTTGAAACTGTTGGCGCTGAGGGTAATCTCTCCTTTGGTCGATTTGGACGACTCGACCACCATCTTCACTTTTGCACTCTTGGCCGCCAAATCGGGATAGACCTGTATGTCGGAGAAGAATGTGACGGGATAGCTCTTTATCTCTATCTTTCCCACTATTCCGTTCCAGTTGCCCTGTGTCTGGTCGGTGACGCTGTGGGAGTTGATACCCACATTATACTCCTCTTTCAGGCGGTTGTCCACCATTACTGCTATGGTGGCCTTCTGGCCGGCCTTCACAAAGTCGGTGATGTCGTAGCTGTGACCCACGCTCATGCTGTTTCTCACGCCCACTTTGCGGCCGTTAATCCATACCGTACTCTCGATGTGGGGGCGCTCCATGTAGAACTCCACCCTGCGTCCTTTCCAATCGGCCGGAATATCCACACTCGTCTTATACCATGCCGCTCCCACATATTGTCTTACGGGAGTGAGGAAGAATGGGAATTTGATGTTGCCCGGCTCCCTGAACTGGGCCATGCGGGGATTGAAATAGTAGGTGCTGTCGAACAGGCTTCCTGTCCAACGGGTTGTTACGGTCACCTCGTCGCCTTTGAGCATCTCGGGCATCGAGGCCGGCAGGTTGATATAGTCTTCCAATGTTTTGGAGTGCCACTTTTCGGTTTCTCCTCGGTCGTTGCGGTCCACCGCAAATTCCCATCGACCTGCAAGGTCGATTACGTCCTGCTGTGCAAACAGCGAGGTCGCCGCCATGAATAAGGCTATTGCCAGAATAATTTGTCTTTTCATCTTTTAGAGGTTTTAGGTCGGTTGATTATTCAGATGTTTTTGTTTGGTTATGCTTTGGTTTTTTGTCTGTCGGGGGCGAATTGCTCTTCCCCTCATTATATATTATATGAAAAACTCGGCAGGTCCGTTTCGGGGGTTTGCAACTCCTTCTGTACCCGCCGAGTTTTTGTCTGATGTCGCCGTCGCGTTTCGGTTTACTCGGGATTCTCGTCCGGACTGTTTCAGCCTTTACGGTCACCCCTTTCTGCTCTGTGCGGCCCGTCTGGAACCCCTTCGAGGTTTACTCGGTACACCTGTCCGGTCCCTCTCGGCCCTCTCCGATGGCGAGTAGAGATTAATCGAGAATCTTGTAGGCCTCGCTGCCTGCCAAGAGGAAACAACCGATTCCGTAGTCCTCGAAGTCGGGCATGCTGTCGTAAGCCACCGGCTGACCGTCTTTGGGCTCTTTACCAGTTCCCTGAACATAGCCGAGGAAGCCGTTGGGGTGAACACACTCGGTAACCAGCGCGCCCCATGCCTTCTTCATCACGGGCAGATACTCTTTCTCGTCGAGGATGCCCTTGCGGATGCCCCATGCCAATCCGTAAACGAAGAGCGAGGTTCCAGTAGCCTCCTTGCCGCCGAAGTTGCTCTCGTCGTGCATGCTCACATTCCAGAAACCATCCTCGCGCTGGCACTTTTTCAGGGCCTTGCTCATCTCCACGAAGTCGGCCAGATAGTCGGCATAGTGTGCCTCGTCGGTGGGAATCTCCTCCATCACTCTCACCAGCGCAGCATAGACCCAGCCGTTTCCGCGCGACCAGAAGAGGTTCTTTCCGTTGGGCTCCTTGTAGGGAGGAACAAAGTCGGCATCTCTCCACCAGAGACCCTCGTTTGCGCACCACAGACCGCCGCCGATGTTGTTGCGGCTCTCGGCATACATCTCCCACATCTTGTTCCAATAGGCGGGTTCGTTGAAGGTGTTGCCCAATTTTGCCAATACCGGCATACCCATCTGTATGGCGTCAATCCAGTCCCAATCATCCACTTGGGGAGTATTCACCAACATGTTGGCCAGCGAAAGAGCCTTACGTACCTTCTCGCCCTCGGGAGCCAGACGATAGAGGTCTATGTAGGTTTGGGCGCAGCAGTAGTTGTCGGCGTTGCGGGTGTTGGTCTGGTCGTTGCGGAATCCCCATTTGTGGAAGTCGGCCCACTCCATTGCGTAGTCATAGAAACGGTTTTCGGGATTGATGGCGTAGAAGGCCATGAGACCTTCATAGTATACGGCACGGGTCCAGATGTTGGATTCGTAGTTCCTCTGGCGCGACCAGTATCCTTTTACTGCGGTGGGGTCGGCATAGTGGGTCATGAAGTAGTTGTTCACCATCGTCATGGCGCGCATGGTGACCTGCTGATTCACCTCATCGGGATTGGTCGGAAGTGCGTTTGGTCTTGTCGCAGGCTGAGCGGCACATACTCCGAGGCCGAGCAGCAGTCCTGCTGTCAATGCAAAGATACGTTTCATAGTTTCAGGTTTGTGTGTTAAAAAATTTGAAAAAATTAGTAATTACATTCTCTCTGTTCTTGACGGGCGGGGAGAGGCGGACTGTCGTACGCTCTCTTTCGAGCCTAATCATACAATATACAAATGTATATAAAAATACCGAAATGCACAACCGCCGACCTCCCTTTTGCGGTTTTTTACACAACCTTTTTCATCTTTGTCATGATATGTGAAACGGGACTCTTTTATGGGGCGGGCTCTTTGAAAACTCAAATAAATTTCTTATGTTTGCGTAATGGCACGTGTGCGGAGCAGTTTGGCCGGTGCGGTGTCGTTTGATGAAGAAGAGAGACGAAAAATCAATAACTTTTTATTAAACTTTCTTAAAACTTTGATATTATGAGAAGAGAAGCATTTAAAATGTTCCTGAAACCCGGCTGCGAGGCCGAGTATGAGAAAAGACATTCGGAGATTTGGCCCGAGTTGAAGGCTCTGCTGAAAGAGGGTGGTGTGTATGACTACTCCATTTTCTGGGACAAGGAGACCAACATCCTTTTTGCCGTGCAGAAGGTTGAGGGCGACCAGGGTTCGCAGGACATGGGTGGCAATCCCATCGTGCAGAAGTGGTGGGCCTACATGAAGGACATCATGGAGACCAACCCCGACAATTCGCCTATCTCGATTCCTCTGCCCGAGTTGTTCTACATGGAGTAGGGTGACGGGGCTGAGGCCTGAGATGAATTAGCGACGGGAATGCTCGGGGGACTGCTCCGACGCTCCCGTCTTTTGTGAGAAAGTAAAAATACACCGACCGATAACACAAAACAAATAAAGTAAACAAAATGAAGAACATGTACAAAATTACGGCACTTGTGCTTGCGGCCCTCATGATTGCGGGCAGCGGCTATGCACAGCGTGCCAACAGACGTGCGGCGGCACAGCCCGCGGCACAACAGGCTCCCGCGCCGCAACTCAGCCGTGCCGAGCAGCAGAAAGCCGAGATTATTGAGGTTATCGACCGTATTTATAACTATCTGAACGCCACCACTCCTTTCGAACTGGTCGATGCGGAGGGAAATACGATTACCGACTACTCGAAGATTGACCATAACACTTCGCTCAAAAAGGGCGACTTCGGAATCAACACTTATGAGTGGGGTGTGACATATTCGGGTATGATGCTCGCAAGTCAGGTGACGGGTGACGATAAGTATGCCGAGTATGCCTATGAGCGTTTGGAGTTCCTCGGCGAAATTTTCCCCTATGTGAAAAAGTATTACGAGGAGACCGGTTACGACATGAGATTGCAATATATGGTCAAACCGCGTTTCATCGACGATTGCGGTGCCATGTGTGCAGCCATGATTAAGGCCGCTCTGGCCAATCCGCAGGAGAAGGGCAAGTACAGAGAGCTGCTGGACCATTGGTTCAATTTCGTGATGTATGAGGAGTATCGTATGAGCGACGGCATTCTGGCCCGCCACCGTCCCGCCACCAACTCGGTGTGGTTGGATGATATGTATATGGGTATCACCCCCATCGCCTATCGTGGACGCCTGAGCGCTGTCGAGCGCGGCGACCTCACCCAGAAGTTCTATAACGAGTCGGTGAATCAGATTAATCTCTTCAAAAAATACCTCTGGCTCCCCGAGAAGGGCATCTATCGTCATGGCTGGATTGAGGGTATGAGCGAACATCCCGACTATCATTGGGCACGTGCCAATGGTTGGGCCATGCTCACCATGAGCGATGTGCTCGATGTGCTGCCTCCCAACACGCAGGGACGTGACGAGGTGCTCGAACAGTTCAAAACGCTCATCAGAAACATTGCTCCTTATCAGTCGGCTACGGGTACTTGGCACCAGTTGCTGGACAAGAACGACTCCTACTTGGAGACCAGTGCCAGCGCAATGTATGTGTATTGCATGGCACACGCCGTCAATCAGGGCTGGATTGACCGCACTGCATATCAGGACATCGTGCGTTCGGGCTGGAACGCCATTGTGAAACAGGTGAATGCCACCGGTCAGGTGGAGAACACGTGTGTGGGTACCGGTCTGGGATTCACTCCGGTGTTCTACTATACCCGTCCCGTAAGTGTCTATGCGGCTCATGGCTACGGTCCGGTGTTGCTGGCTGCTGCCGAGGTGTTGAAGATGCTCGAAAGTGGCAATCAGGTTCCCGCTCAGGGTGCAATGCGTTTCGCAGCCCCGGGTTCGGCTCGTCAGGAGGGCAAGCCTATGGTCTTTTTGGCCGGCGACTCCACCTGCAAAAACGGTTCGGGTAACGGCTCCAACGGTCAGTGGGGCTGGGGAAGTTTCTTCGGCGAATATCTCAACGACCAAGTGGTTGTGGAGAACGACGCTGTGGGAGGATTGAGCAGCCGCACGTTCTACAACAATAATTGGAAGAATATGTTGAAGGCCATTCGTCCGGGTGACTATGTGTTGATTCAGTTTGGTCACAACGACCAGGCTCCGCTCAATACGGGTCGTGCACGCGGTACTCTGGACGGTACAGGCGACGAGAAACAGACCGTTGTGATGGAGAAACATGGCGGACCGGAGGATGTGTATTCTTACGGCCATTACATTCGCATGTATGTGCGTCAGGCAAAGATGCGCGGAGCCATTCCCATCGTGCTTTCGCCCACTCCGCAGAATAGTTGGTCGGGTGAGAATGCCATCGCCAGATTTGACGAGAAGTTCAATAAATGGTGCCGCGAGGTGGCCGAGCAGGAGGGTGTTGAGTTCCTCGACATGAACGACTTGGCGGCAGATGAATATGAGAAGATTGGTAAGGCTAAGGCTCAGGCCGACTACTTTGCCGACAGTGTTCACACCACCGAGACGGGTGCAAAGTTCCATTGCGAGGTGATTGTTGCCGGACTGAAACAGATTGGTTCGCAGTTGGCTCAGTACGCCAAGTAGGCGAGAGGCCGAACGGATATGAAGGCGGCGGGTTTGCAGGGCAGACCCGCCGCTCTTTTTTGCGCGGCAGGAGTGCGGATGATGAGGAGCGCTGTCGTTCGGAGAAGAAAAAGCGGCGTAAGGGCGGAGGAGATGATAATTGTTTGTGAGGATGAGATAAATCAAGACAAAATTTTGTATATTTGTAGAATATAGGATTCGGCTCGGAAGAGCAATCGGAACAAGTTCCGTTGCACTCTTCTCTCGCCTTTCACTATATTTGTATATTGTAAAAATTCGACCGGAAATACGAGATATTATGAAGAATCAGGAGATTATAGAACTCGTGAAACGCGAGGTGGTCACGGCGATAGGTTGTACCGAGCCGATAGCCGTGGCATTGTGTACGGCCAAAGCGGTGGAGACTCTCGGGATGACGCCGCAAAGGATTGAGGCGCGACTCAGTGCCAATATTTTGAAAAACGCCATGGGGGTGGGTATTCCCGCAACGGGTATGACAGGACTGCCCATAGCCATTGCGCTGGGGGCCTCGGTGGGCCGTTCGGAGTATGGGTTGGAGGTTTTGCGCGATGTGACGCCCGAGGCGGTCGATGAGGCCAAGAGATTCATCGATGAGGGTGGAGTGACGGTGGCTTTGAAGAGGGAAGAGTGTGACATTCTCCATATTGAGGTGGAGGTGAGCAATGGCGGACACACCGCGCTGGCGGTAATCTCGGGCAGTCACACCAACTTCGTGCGGGTGGAGTATTGCGGTCGGGTGGTGCTCGACGGCGAGAACGGACCGCAGGGCGGAGCCGAAGAGGAGGAGCAGACACTGTCGATGAGAGAGGTGTATGACTTTGCCATGACGGCACCGTTGGAGGAGATAGAGTTCATCATGGAGGCGGCCCGTCTCAACAAGGCGGCGGCGGAGACCTCGTTCGGCGGCAGGTATGGCCATTCGTTGGGTAAGACCATTCTGGGCGGCGAGCGCAGTTCCATCTTCGGCAACGGCGTCTTTGCACGCATATTGGCCTACACCTCGGGGGCGTGCGATGCCCGAATGAGCGGCGCTATGGTGCCGGTGATGAGCAACTCGGGCAGCGGTAATCAAGGCATCTCGGCCACCATGCCGGTTGTGATTTATGCGGAGGAGACGAAGGCTACACACGAACAACTCGTCAGGGCGCTGATGCTCAGCCACCTGACGGTGATATATATAAAGCAGAGTCTGGGTCGTCTGTCGGCTTTGTGCGGATGTGTGGTGGCGGCCACAGGGTCGAGTTGCGGACTTACCTACCTGATGGGAGGCGGATACGAGGAGGTGACCTATGCGGTGAAGAACATGATAGCAAATCTGACGGGAATGATTTGCGACGGAGCCAAGCCCAGTTGCGCAATGAAGGTGACGAGTGGGGTGTCTACGGCGGTTATGTCGGCCATGCTGGCCATGGAGCACAAGGTGGTGGAGCCCACCGAGGGAATCATCGACGAGGATGTGGACCGTTCGGTGCTCAATCTCACACGCATAGGACGCGAGGGAATGACGCAGACCGACCGACTGATACTCGAAATAATGACCAACAAGTGAGACTTCTGCGACCCGAGGAGAGACGAATCTTCATAATCTCTGATGGAGCGCAGGCAGAGTGGGGCAGCCCGAGTCGGGAAAAGCGGGAGAGACCAAACAAATAATCATAAAAAAGAAAGGAGTGCAGGATGAAGAGATTTTTATCGAGAATCATGTTGCTTGTCGGCCTGACGACCTTGTTCGCTACAATGCAGAACGTGAAGGCGCAGACGAGCCAGAGCAGAAACTATGTGACGGTGCAGATTTCGCCCGACAGCGAGAATTGGACCTATCGGACGGGTGACGATGTGGAGTTCACGATTGCCGTCATGCGTTCGAGCATCGCGCTTAAAGATGTGGAGGTGAGTTACCAGTGGGGACCCGAGTTGCGCCAGCCCGTCGAGAGCGGCACCCTGAATACGGGCAAGGGCTACGAAACGCTCAAACTCAAAGGTATGAAACAGCCCGGATTCATGACGTTGCGTGCCAGCGTGGAGGTCGATGGAAGGCGTTACAGCAACTACATAAATGTGGGCTTCGAGCCCGAGAAGATAAGGGGTACCGTGACCATGCCCGCCGACTTCGACGAGTTCTGGGGCAAGGCGGTGAGCGAGGCACAGAAGGTGCCCCTCGACCCCATGATGACCTATCTGCCCGAGCGCAGCACCAGCACTGTGGACTACTACCATGTGCGTTTCAACAACAACCGCCCGGGCATCTATGTCTATGGCATCCTCTGTGTGCCCAAGCACCACGAGGGTAAGATGGCGGCTGTGATGAATCCCCCGGGGGCGGGTGTGAAGACCATCATGGGCGACCCCGCCTATGCCGAGCAGGGTGTGGTGAGTCTGGCCATAGGCATACATGGCATTCCGCTCACTCACGACTCGGAGATTTATCGCAATCTCAACAACAACGGTCTGGGCGCATACTCCACCTCGGGTATCGACGACCGCGACAAATACTATTTCAAGCATGTCTATACGGGATGCGTGCGTGCCATCGATTTCCTCTGCTCGTTGCCCTATGTCGATAGCGAGCGCATAGGTGTGCATGGCGGCAGTCAGGGCGGTGCGCTCACCATAGTGACGGCGGCGCTGGACCATCGTGTGAAATATATCTCGGCCAACTATCCCGCATTGTGTGACATTGCCGGTGCTTATCATGGCTCGGCGTCGGGTTGGCCCAAGATACTCAACAATCCCGATGAGACCAACATCGAGAAGAAGGTGGAGGTGGTGAGCTACTTCGATGTGGTGAACTTCGCCTCGCGTGTGAAAGCCGAAGGAATCTACTGTCTCGGCTACAACGACCAGACCTGCCCGCCCACTACCACATTTGCGGCATATAACAATGTGACGGCACCCAAGCAACTGCTTCTGCCGCTCGATTGTGCCCATTGGCAGTATCCCGAGCACAGCACCCAGATGCGTCTGTGGCTCATCGATAAACTGACCAAGTAGCAACTCCGTCGGCCCCGTAGTGGGAGGGGAGCCAAAAGATAAAAAGAGAGGCACCTCCAATGCGGAGGTGCCTCTCTTTGTGTTTATATTGTCACGATGTGTCACAGGGTCTTGGGTGAATAGATGGCGTTCCACCAGCTGTCGTCGTCCTGCAACCACTTGGCAAACCATGCGTAGATGGTCTTCTGCCACTCCATGCGCTTGTAATATTCGGTGATGTGGTGGTCCTGACCATCCACAAGCACCATAGCCGTCTCGCGACCCAGAAGTTTCAACGCGGTGTACATCTGTATGCTCTCACCCACCGGAACATTGGTGTCCGCCGTACCGTGGACGAAGAGGATGGGGGTGTGAATCTTGTCGGCATTGAAGAGCGGACTGCGCTCCACATAGAGCTCCTTGTTGGTCCACGGATAGCTGTTGGCCATGCTCACCTCGCTGTAAGAGTAACCCCAATAGCCCTCGCCCCAATAGCTGGTGTGGTCGCTGATGCCGGCATGCGATATGGCGGCGGCGAAGAGGTCGGTTTTGGTTTGAAGATACATGGTCATGAATCCGCCGTATGAGGCTCCGATGCAGCCAATCTTCTCGGCATTCACAAACGGATGGGCGGCACAGAACTTCTCCGTTCCCTCGATGATGTCCTGTGCGGGACCTTCGCCGGCCGTATTGACGTGGCGGGCCGAGAACTCCTGACCGAATCCGGTGGCTCCGCTCGGCTCAACAACATAGACCACATAGCCGAGAGCGGCATAGGCATGGTGGGGGTAGCGGCTCTCGAAGTTGCGGCTCGTGGGGCTGCAACCGCCGTAATAGTTCACAATCATGGGGTATTTCTTGTCGGCGTCGAAGTGGGGCGGCAGATAGTAACGGCCGTAGATGGTGTCGCCGCGCGAATTGGTGAAGTTCCACTCGTGACACTCGCCCAGCTCCACATCTGCGAGCGTCTTGGCACTCAGGTCGTCTATGAGTGTGTGGAGGTCCTTGCGCGTGTCCACTATGTAAAGACGGTCGGAGTTGGAGGCACCCTGACCGAAATAGGCCAATACGGGAGCCGACTCTGCCAGCGAAAATCCGTTCACGAGGTCCTCGCGGGCATCCAACTGCTCGATGCGGCCGTTGGAGGGATTCAGGCGGTAGAGCGATATGAAGTCGCGATTCTCGGCATTGAAATAGATGCGGTTGTCGTGGCGGCTCCATACGACGCTCTGCACGGCGGGGTCGAAATCGAGGGTCATGGGTTTTATCTTGCGGTCGGCAAGCGACATGATGTAGAGCTGATAGTCATACATGTTGGGCGTCTGACCTTCGTTCACCTTCATGCCTATGCCGTCGAGCGTCTCGGGCGAACCCTTGATGTAGATGCTCTTGCCGTCGGGCGAGAATCCCGCATCGGCCAGAAAGCCGTCCTCCTCAATCAGCACCTCCACCGACATGCTCTTCAAGTCGAGCAACAGCAACGACTGCAACGATGTGGGGCGAGCCGTAAGTCGCTCGCGGCCGGCCATCAGCAGCACCTTGCTGCCGTCGGGTGCAATGTCCGAGGCCCACACGTTGTGGTAGCCGAAGGCGAGGGGTTGCATAAGACCCGTCGAGAGGTCATATATGGCGGGGTAGGAGCGATTGCGCCATCCGGGCTGGCGGTCGTCGGGTACAAGGACCTCATATATCTCCTTCTTCTCTTTCGGTCCCTCCTGAACGAGCGAGTAGAGCAGGAACTCCTCGGTGGGGGCAATCTGGAATCCGCCTTCGGGCAGAGCGTCGGCCAAGATGCTCTCACTACCGTCGGCGGGATTTACGGTCACCAGCTGACGACCCGAGAGTCCGGTGCGCACATAGTAGTAGCGGTTGCTCTTGGGCATCCAACTCAGTCGCTCCGAACGCTCGGCCACGATGCGGCCGCTGCTCAGTTCGGTGATGCGCGTGATGCTGCTCGAACGGCCATCCTTCATGCTGGTGCGGTAGGTGGCCATCAGATAGTTGCCGTCGGGGGAGAGGCTCACGTTGCCGAAACGCTCGTTGTTTACAACATCTTCTATGGTGTAGATGCGCTTGCCGTCGTTGCGCAGCGTGAGCGCGTCATCACTCTCGATGCTTATGCGCAGCGAGTCGGCCACGCCGGCCTCGGAGAGATACTTCACCACCACAGAGTGGGTTGCCGGTTCGAGATTGAGTTCCGAGCCTGCCGTCTTTTTCTGACCGTCGATATAGAGATTGTAGTTTTTAAGTCCCTCAATCTTTATGCTGGCCGTGGCGTAGGAGGTGTTTTCCACCGCAAAGCCCAACATGTTGAGGGCATGACCCTGCTCGATGGACGGCAGTATGGTGCCGGAGAACTCGCTGCCGCCGTTCAACACCTCTTGCGAGAGAGGCGTATCGAGCAGGTTGGTGATTTCGAACGATTTGGAGTTTACATCCACGCTGTCCACCATGTAGGGGGCCTGCACCGCAAACGGACCGGCATGGCGCACCGAGGTGACCTCGATGGTGTCGGCTGCGGCAGCAATGCTGAGTCCGAGTGTGCCGACAAGTAAAAGAATCTGTCTCTTCATTTCCGTGTGTTTTTATTTTTTCAATGGTTATTAGTTTCGATGCTATCTTCTGCAAAGTTATCATTTTATTTATGAAACATGTTTCTTGTTCCTCTTTTCTCGATGGAAATAATGAGAGTTTTGATTTCCCAAACGGATATTACCACTATTTTGATGTGGTGTCGGGTGGTTTTAATATCCCCCGCCATCATGCAAGCATGGGCGGGCATAAAAAGACAAAGCCTCCGAACTTTCGTTCGAAGGCTTTCGGTTAGTCGGGGTGACTGGATTCGAACCAGCGACAACACGCCCCCCAGAATTAAAATTCATTTTTAGATATTTGTGTAATTAACTTTATTTTAGTATATTTAACTGATGTACAGAGTGTTACGATTTGGATTTATTTGAATGTATTTCGATTTCGCGTGTCCCATTTATGTTCCACTAATGTATTAAGTAGTTAAAAGTATATGTAAAGTTAATAATAGTTTATCATATAAAGATATTAAACCTTACACAATCTTGCCCTCGCAACTAATTGATTGTAAATGAGTAAATTAAATTAATTATCTTTATTATTTTTTTCTTGCGATTTTACTTGGATTCGCTTCAATCTCATATTACTTTTGCATTACTACATTACAAGAGCAGGATATGGTCATCGCATCAAACAATCAGTGAATCCCGGGATGCGGTAGGCACTTAAAGTAGTGATTGCCATTCTATTGTAAGTTTCCGACCTGCTCGTAGTAACGCTATGGCATCAGGACTTATTTTCAAAAACATTAATTAAAGAGTAGAATGGCATATTCTATACGATTCCCTCGTCGCCACGACAGAGCGACAAATGATGGTCTTTACGCCATCAGGTTATGTGTAACAAAGGATAAAAGGCGCAAATACATCGCCCTTAACCTCTATGTTGCACCCGAACATTGGGACGAAGTAAACGAGCAGTTTATCATTCGTCGCAATCTGAAAGGGGCAACACAAAAAGCAGAGAACAAACAGCGAGAAGTCGATAATGTGCTGTTATCGAAATACAAAGCTCGGGCGCGTGGGATTGTCGAACGATTCGAAATGGAGGGTGCGGATTGGTCGCTGAATCAGTTCGAGGAGGCTTTTCTCAATCAATCCAAGCAGGGAAAGTTTTCACCGTATTACCTAAATCACATTGAGAATCTGCAAGCCACGGGGCATATCGGCAACGCAAGGACCTACCAGCAGACTCTCGATATGCTGAAAAAGTATGATAAAAAGTTAAGCCAGCGATTATTTTCGGATATTGACCTGCGATATGTGCGAGGCTTTGACCTCTTTTTGCAGAAGCGAAATTGCAGTGGTAATACTCGTCGTTTCTATTTTAAGGCTCTGCGAGCAATACTTAATTTAGCCAATGCCGAAGGGGTTGGCTCCGTAGCAACCTATCCATTTGGCAAGGGAGGTTTTGAAGTTGCCCAATTAGGCGAGATTACCGAAAAACGATATCTGCCAGTCGAAGACCTACAACGCATAAAGAGTTGCCGAGCACAAACCCCGCAATGCGAATATGCCCGCAGGTTGTTTCTACTATCTTACTACCTATATGGTATGTCTTTTACCGATATGGCACAACTTTCCTCTGCCAACATCAAGCATCTTGGCGATGGAGATTATATCGTCTATAAGCGACAGAAGATTCGCAACCAAAAGAATACGCGCCCGATTTCCATAAAGATTTCGGATGAGATTAGACAACTGATAGACGAGTTGCAGGCAGGGTCGCCAACCGTTGACGACTATCTGTTGCCGATTATTACTTGCAGCGGATATGCGGGCGAAAAACTCTACAATCACATTCGCAGTCGATACGGTAAATATCGACAATATCTCGAAAAGTTGGCAGTCGAACTTGATATTGACTATCATCTGACGAGTTATGTATCACGCCACACAATGGCGATGACCCTGCAACAAAATCATATCCCGCGAGAGATAATTTCGCAGATGCTCGGCCACGCCGATATGAAAACCACAAATGTTTATCTCGACAGTTTCGATAATCACACGATTAACGAGGCTGCAAAAGTGTTATAGGAGGGAACAGCTATGATTTATGAGCCAAGATTAACTTACAAAAGGTTTGCTGAGTATTTCCCAACAGAGAACTCGGCTATTAATTTTATAAAAGATAATATGAGTGTATATTGTCCAAATTGTATGTGTGCAAAAGTGTACCCGACAAGGACAGATAAGCCATTTATGGTAAGATGTAAAGATTGCAAGCAGGAATTTTCTATGTTACAAGATACGATTTTCAGTAAGAGTCGAGCCGATTTTAGGTTGTGGTTATATCTGATGTTTACTTGTTGTGAGATGTATGCAATGGCAATAGATGAAGAGCATCTAAACCTCTGTCAGTTGAAACGAGATTTTGGAAATGTTTCTCCAAAGACATTAAAACGGCTACACGACAAGATGCGCAAATGGTGTGAAGAAGATCCCAATGCCCCCACCCGAAGGCGCATTATCGAAGCTATGAGCAGGAGGGTTCACACCGCCAACCCAATGTACCCAACGGTCAAATTTTCCATACAAACACCCCGAAATCGATGATTTTCGGGGTGTTTTCGTGTAGGAAAGTCAGGCTATTATATATCAGTATAGATAAAGCTTAAAACTTATGCTTATGGAAAAGAAGATAACAGATGAAACGCCCATAGCAATGCTAACGGTGGGCGACTTGAAAAAGCTACTCGGCATCGACCGAATTATCGGACAATTGAAAGAGCCGATACCTCCACCATCGGAGGTGATGATGGATGTCAAAGCCGTAGCCCGACTCACGGGTTATAGCGAAGCGACCATCTACAAATACACCAGTGAACGGAAGATCCCGTTCCACAAGCCAGAGCACGGTGGGCGCAAACTCTATTTCAATCGTGAAGAGATTATCGATTGGATGCAGTGCCACGCCACGCCTACTATCGAGCAGGAAACAACTACAAAATTTAATTCATTATTAAAACATTAAAGCTATGAAAAAACAAAAAGATTCAGCAAATGCCATTGCTGACAAGAAACAAAAGGAAACAGCAAAGAGGAGCAAGAGTAACGCAATGATGTTCTATTACAGTTACTATATGTACATCGAAAAGATTGTGCCTAAAAAACAAAGGCGCCAAGCATATGAGATGCTGATGAAATATGCATTTGAAGGAGTTGTTCCCGAAGCATCAAAAACACCGAAAAGTATCTATGGTTTATATCTTTTAGCGAAGGAACTTATTGATGCTAATAGACGCAATCATAGCCGTTCTGTGGCTCGTTCTGAAACAAAGCAGAGAAAAAACGACCCGAAAAAGGACGACCTATTGTCCGAAATTGAAGCTAATTTGGGGCTTATTGAGCCACAAGAAAACGCATAATCCACTATGATACAGATAAAAAAGGTTGCTTTGCGGTCGGGAATAAGAATATTAATAACAAAGCAAAATAAAATGAAAATGCAGAATGTAAATACAAACATAGATGGCAGAATCCCCCAACCATTCATCTCTGTATTCGAAAATATGTACGCAAAAGAGCCATATTCAAAAACCTTGCTATGGAAATGGCTTCTTACTACAAAATTTAAGGATGAGGTTACAGAGTATCGGACTTGTGAAAATATTACAAGCCGAAAATATATGAAGGGGAATATGAGGTGTGTAACTATTAGTGGCGAGTTCTCGACGCGAGGTGTTAGAGGACTGATTAAACACAATGGCTATATTTGCATTGATATCGATGGTGAAGAAAATAGCCATATTCGTTGGTCCGAATGGGTCTTGCAAAAAATTAAGTTAGGCGAGATTTATCCAAGTTTATGTTATGCAGGGCTGTCAATTAGCGGGAAAGGGTTATTCTTAATCTTTCGGATTAAGTATCCATCTCGGCATAAGGAGCATTTCAATGCTCTAATAGCGGATATTAAAGAAACGACAGGGCTGATTGCTGATAACAAATGTGGCGATGTCGGTCGTTTACGCGTCGCAAGTTATGATGACCTGATCTATTTCAACCCCTGGGCAACACCGTACGGTAAAATCAAGAAGGAGTTAAAAGCCCCTACGCCAATTCGCGATGCCAAACAGATGGACTACACAGATAGAAAAGTTTTGGAATTAGTGCGAAAGATTGCGAATAGACGAATTGATATAACCGAATCTTACGAAGATTGGCTTCGATGCGGTCAAGCATTAGCCAATGAATATGGCAAAGAAGGGTTAGGAAAATTCCATCTGATTAGTATGTATTCCGATAAATACGATCCGTGGGAATGCGACAGACAATTCAACAGTTGCCTTAAATGTTGCAAATATGTAACAATAAAAACTTTTTTCTACATCTGCAAGAAGCACGGGGTTACTTTCAAGGATTAGTTTCGGGTAATTTTAGAGTCGGAGTCGAGGTTACAAGACCTCGGCTCTGATTGTTTTATAGCCGGAGTCGTAGTGGGGAATCAACGAAGATATTGATATTATTGCTGAACAAGACCCCAAAAGAGTGTTGTCAATTGCGAAAAAGTTTCTAACTTTATAGTGTCGCGTAAGCGGCGTACATATTTGATGAAAGTGTTTTCGCTTTTATCCTTGATAAGAAATCTGACAGTTTCAACCAAAGACGAGGATAACGACGACACTCATCATCTGTATAGGTATGCGATTCAAAGTCATATCATATACAGGTGTGGGGTCTTGTAATCGTTTATTCGTCTTGGGTTTTGTCAGAACCTCTTATCAGATAAACGGAACTGCTCCACACTTTCTTTTTGTACTTACCCGACCGACATCCACCATCAAGGAGCAGAATGGTAATTTGATTTGGCAAAGAATGTTAAACCAAAATCATATTACTATGGCAACAAACCGACCTACAAGAACTACCGCCTATACCATTATGGGCGAGATTGGCAACGAAACATTGTTTAATTTCATTCACACTGTATTACCTGCTCGTGAGTTTACCTCGCATGATTTCACAATGCTCTTTCCAGTTCATTTCCCGAATGAGTATGAACGGATGTTGGATGCATATGTCGAGTACGGGGAAACACCGTATCGCAATCAAAAGATTACAAATGCAATAGGTAAATACCTCGGTAATCATCGACAAAGTTTGCATATCGAGAAAATAGGCACAGCAAAGTCAAAGAATATCAACGGAACTGTTTCATCAGCCTCTATATGGCGTAAAACTTTATGATTATGAAGAAATTTGTAGTTGTATCGGTATTTGTTGCGGGCATAATATCAACATCTTTCTCGCAATCACGGCAGTCATCCATAAGCCGCATGCTCACTCAAAT
>JAZODY010000115.1:0-6113 GCA_045597245.1 Tidjanibacter sp. | reverse complement strand
ACACCCGCAAGGCAAAGGAGATTAAGACGAGCATCGCACAACTCGACATGCAGCAACAGTATTTGGAGCAGAGCATCAACGTGCAGGTGAAGAGTGCCATCAACAACATCCTCACAGCCAGAGAGTCGATTTACTCCAACGAGGTGACCGTACAACAGGCCGAAAAGGCATACCTTATAGCCACCGCACGCTACAATGCAGGAGGAGGCACCATTCTGGAACTCAACTCTTCGGAGCTGGCATTTACGGAGGCGAAACTGAATCATTCGCAAGCAATATACAACTATCTGTCGGCAGTGGCAGACTATGAGCAGATTATCGGAAAGAACTATTAATCGGAGGAATAAATAATCACAAAAAATAAAAACACGCTTAGAAAAATGAAAAAAATTCTTTTAATCGCATCGGTTGTCGCCATGACGGTATTCACCGTTGGTTGCGGCCAGAAAACAGTGCAAAGCTCGATTGTGAAGGAGAGCGCTCCGACCGTATTGGTGAAAACCGAGTCGGCAGTTCTTACGAGCGTAGCTCAGACAGTCGATTTCACCTCGTCGTTGGAGCCAAACAAAAAGACCTTCATTGCCCCGTCGATGGCGGTGAGAATCGAGGACATCTTGGTGGAAGTGGGCGACAAAGTGAAAGAGGGACAGATTCTGGTACAGATGGATAAGAATCAGTTCAACCAGTCGCAGTTGCAGATGAAGAATGCCGAAATCAATCTGGCCCGCATGCAGGCCGTTTACGAAGTGGGAGGCATGGCCAAACAAAATCTCGACGAGTTGGAGACCTCGATAGGTGTAATGGAGGAGAGCATCCAGAATCTGGAAAAAAACCTGCAATTACGTGCTCCGTTCTCGGGTGTGGTTACCGGCCGCTACAATGAGGTTGGCGACCTGTTCGCCATGAGCCCCAATAAGGACGGCGGTGTGGGTGTGTTGCAAATCATGCAGACAAATCCGCTCAAAGCCATCGTTGCAGTGCAGGAGCAATATCTGCCTATGGTAAAAGAGGGTATGAAGGTGGAGATTAAAGCCGACGTCTATCCCGAGCAGACTTTTGCGGGTACGGTGGCATTGGTCTATCCCTCTATTGACCCCGCGACCCGCACATTCAACGTGGAGGTGAGAGTACCTAACGGCGACTCGACACTGAAACCCGGAATGTCATCCCGCACCACATTCAACATGGGAGAGAGGAACAGCGTTGTCATCAGCGATTTGGCCGTACAGAAACAAAGCGGAATCAACGAACGCTATGTATATGTGATTAAGGACGGCAAAGCCGACCGTCGAGTGGTTACGCTGGGCCGTCAGGTGGGTGACAAGATAGAGGTGTTGTCGGGTGTAGAGGCAGGCGAGGAGATTGCCGTAACATCACTCTCGAAACTCATGGACGACATGGATGTTCAGGTAAGCAACAACTAATGAGAAAAAAATCAGTCAGAGATGAAAATATATGAATCCGCGGTAAGGAAACCTATTTCCACCATTCTTATATTCGTGGGAGTGGTAGTGTTCGGACTCTTCTCGTTGAAGAATCTGGCCATCGACCAATTTCCCGAGATGGATGTTCCGGCACTGAGTGTGATTACCACCTATCAGGGTGTGAACGCCTCGGAGATAGAGAACAACATAACCCGTGTATTGGAGAACCAATTGACCACGGTGGACAATCTGAAAGATATGGAGTCTACATCGAGTGACGGTATCTCGATGGTAACCCTCATCTTCAATTGGGGAACCGACATGACGGAGGCCGCAAACGATGTGAGGGATGTGACGGGACGAATCAGTCAGTATCTTCCCGACGGAGCTGACGACCCCATAGTATATAAATTCAATAGTTCGATGATGCCTGTGCTGGTGCTGGCGGTAACGGCCGACGAGAGCTACCCCGCATTGGCAAAGATTCTGGATGAACAGATGGTAACGCGTCTGAATCGTATCGACGGAGTGGGTGCGGTAAGCATCATGGGTGCCCCTAACAGAGAGATTCAGATTAATGTAGACCCTCGCAAGTTGGAAGCATACGGTCTCACCGTTGAGAGCATAGGTGCTGTGATTGCTCAGGAGAACATAAACCTCTCGGGCGGTGTGATGGACATCGGCAACAACACCTACAACATCAAGACCGACGGCGAGTTCAACAGCAGCGACGACCTCTACGACCTGCTCATCTCCAATCGAGGCGGCAAGGAGGTCTTCCTGAAAGACGTTGCCGTCATCAGGGATACACTCGAAAAGGCCACTCTCGACGAGCGCATCAACGGACAATTGGGAGTGAGGGTATTGATTCAGAAACAAACCGGAGCCAACACGGTGGATATTGTAAAGAAAGTAAATGCCGCTCTGCCTGAGATTCAGAAGAGCCTGCCGAACGACATCAACATCGGTGTGGTAATGGATGGTTCGGAGTCGATTATCGACAGCATCAACTCCCTTTCGGATACGGTGATGTATGCACTGTTGTTCGTTGTGCTGGTCGTATTGTTCTTCCTCGGTCGATGGAGAGCCACGCTCATCATCGCACTCACAATTCCCATCTCGTTAATTGTATCGTTTATATATCTGTTTGCAACGGGCTCCACACTGAACATCATTTCGCTCAGTTCGCTATCCATAGCAATCGGTATGGTGGTGGACGATGCCATTGTGGTATTGGAGAACATCACCACCCACATAGAGAAGGGTTCGAGCCCGAGAGAGGCCGCCATATATGGAACAAACGAGGTGTGGTTGTCGGTAATCGCCACCACGCTTGTGGTTGTGGCCGTATTCCTGCCGCTGACCATGGTAAGCGGCATGGCCGGCATCTTGTTCAAGGAGCTTGGTTGGATTGTGTCGTTGGTTGTAACCACATCAACAATAGCGGCCATCACCCTGACCCCCATGTTGAGCAGCCTCATGTTGCACGCCAACAACAAACATACCTACAAGGGTCTTGGAATTGTGTTCAAACCCATCGACAAATTCCTCGACAAACTGGACGGTTGGTATGAGAAGTTGCTTAATTGGGCAGTGGCGCACAGAATCTTCATGTTTATAGCACCTCTGATACTGTTCTTCCTCTCGTTGGGTCTGTTCTCGAAGATTCCGACAGAGTTCATGCCTGCATCGGATGATGCCATTATGAGCGGAATGGTGAAGTTGGAACAGAACGTGGGCGTGGAATACACCAAGAAGATTGCCCGTAAAATCGACAGCATCATATATAAGAAATATCCAGAGGTAACGATGCTTTCGACAAGTACGGGTTACTCGTCGAACAACTCTTCGTTCAGAACATCAAGCGGAAGTAACGTCATAAACTACATGATGAAACTGCCGCTGGCCGACGAACGAGAGAGAAGCGTATTCGAGTTGGCCGACTCGTTGCGTAACGACCTTGCCAAAATTCCGGAAATCATGGAGTATCAGATTTCCACCGGCATGGGTGCCGCGATGGGAGGTGTAAGTACCATTGAGCTGAAAATCTTCGGTTACGACTTCGACGTGACCAACACCATAGCAGAAGAGTTGTCCGACCTGTCGAGAGAGATTCCGGGCATTGCCGAGGTGCAGATTTCGCGCGACAAGATGGAGCCGGAGTACAATGTGAAACTCGACCGACGCAAACTGGCCTATTACGGTCTCAGCAGTTCTGCCATATCTTCGGCCATCCGTTACAGAGTGGACGGCATGACGGCATCGCTCTATCGCGAAGACGGAGACGAGTATGACATCATTGTAAGATATGACGAGCAATATCGCACCTCGTTGCAGGACATCGAGAACATTATTGTCTACAATGCTCAGGGACAGCCGGTGAGAATAAGCGACGTGGGTGAAATTGTGGAGGAGTTCGTACCCCCCACCATTGAGCGCGAGAATCGTCAGCGTATCGTTACTGTCACACTCATATTGGCCGACAAGGTGGTGCTCGGTTCGATGATTCCGGTAGTGAACGACATGCTGGCCGAGTACTCGATACCCGACGATGTGATTATCGAGGTGGGTGGTACCATTGAAGACCAGTCAGAGTCGTTCGGCGACCTCGGTATATTGGCCATCCTGATTGTGATGTTGGTATACATTGTGATGGCTACTCAGTTCGAATCACTGCTCAAACCGTTCATGATTATGTTTACCATTCTCTTTGCTGTGCCGGGTGTAGCCGTGGCTCTCTACGCAACCAATCTGCCGTTGAGCCTTGTGGCTCTGCTGGGAGCCATCATGCTTGTCGGTATAGTTGTGAAGAACGGTATCGTGATGATTGACTACACCGACCTGCTGGTAGAGCGCGGAGTGGGTATAAACGATGCCGCAGTGGCAGCCGGAAAGAGCCGTTTGCGTCCTGTGCTCATGACCTCGCTCACCACCATTCTCGGTATGACGCCCATGGCAATCGGTATCGGTACCGGCTCGGAGATGTGGCAACCGATGGGTGTGGCAATCATCGGCGGTCTGCTCTTCTCCACAGTGATGACGTTGCTCGTTCTGCCCTCGCTCTACTCCATATTTGTCGGCAGAATGGCCAAAAGACAAGCCAAAAGAGAGTTGCGCAGACGCATAAGAATGGGTGAAATTATTGAACAAACAGAAGAGTAAAAAAGAGATGAAAGCACTGTTTATATCTTACAATCAGGCTCTGACCGAAAGAGTGGAACGTTTGCTCGACGAGCAGGGAATCAGAGGCTACACGATGTTTCCGCTGACCTACGGACGAGGCTCCTTCTCCGGTGAGCCCCACATGGCCTCTCACACGTGGCCGGCCATGAACTCGACGATTCTGGCGGTGACGGAGGACGAGAAGATTGCTCCCGCCATGGAGGCCATAAGAAAAATCGACAGCACTACTCAGCTGCAAGGTATCCGGGCATTTGTTTGGGATGTGACGGACCAGATGTAAGCCGAATAGAGAGCAGCACATAACAGAAGACAAGCCCCACACTCGAAGAGAAAGGGGCTTGTTTTTTTGATGAAATTGCTATATTTGTAGAACATAAGATTCGGCTCGGAAAAGCAATCGAAACAGGTTTCGTCGCACTCTTCTCTCGCCTTTCGCTATATTTGCAGAATATAGGATGCGGCTCGGAAAAGCAATCGAAACAGGTTTCGTCGCACTTTTCTCTCGCCTTTCGCTATATTTGTACTCACAACCTGACAAAGAAAAAAGGAATGAAAAAGATTTTTGCAACAATAATCACGTCACTCTCGCTGGTTGCTCTAATGGCACAAGGCGACAGCCATTGCCGCAACTTTGCCTGCACGGATTATACTCAGGGTAAAGTATTCGTCTTTGAAGAGGGTGAAATAGTGTGGGAGCACGACGCTCCCCTATCCAATGACCTGTGGATATTGGGAAACGGCAATCTGCTCTTTACGACCGGCAAAGGCGTCTTGGAGGTGACACCGCAAAAAGACACCGTATTTCACTACTCTTCTCAGAGCAGCATCTTTGCATGCCAAAGGCTCGAAAACGGTCGCACATTCGTGGGAGAATGCAGCGGAGGCCGCCTGTTGGAGTTAAACAGGCGCGGCAAGATTGTGAAAGAGATAAGCATCGTTCAAAAGGGTAACAAAAGCGACGACGGCTACATTCGCAATGCGCGACGCCTCGACAACGGTCACTATCTCGTGGCCCACTATTCGGGTCGCAAAGCGGTGGAATATGATGCAAAGGGCCGTATCGTGTGGGAGGTATCCGTAGAGGGAGGAGCCCACTCGGTGGTGAGATTGGCCAACGGCAACACTCTGGTTGCGGCGACCGACAAGACGCGTGACCCTAAAATCTTGGAGTTCGACAAGGCAGGCGAAGTGGTGTGGGAGTTATCGAATAAAGACTTGGAGGGCGAGCCGCTGAAATTCATGTCGGGCTTTCAGTATCTGCCCGAGAGCGACTCATTTCTGCTTACCAACTGGCAAGGCCACAACGTGAAAGAGAAAGGACCGCACATCATTCATGTCGGCCGCGACAAAAAAATCATAGGCACTCTATCTCATCACGACCGCATCACCACCGTATCGTCAATCTTCGTCGAGAGCGACGGGTCGAAGACCTACCATTAATGTAATCCATGTCGCCGCGGGCAGGACAGAGATGCAGAGCCGGAGTGTGACGAAGTATTATGGCAA
>JAZODY010000114.1:0-9261 GCA_045597245.1 Tidjanibacter sp. | reverse complement strand
GGTGACAGTTCGCTCGACCTTGCCCAGCTGCTCAACTCAGAGAAGGCTCTGACCGTGATTCTCGGCATATTCCTCTCGGTAGCAATCGCATTTGCGGTGGGAACGATAATACAATGGATTTCGCGCGTGATTTTCACCTTCAACTACAAACACCGTCTTAACGGAAAGGTGGCCATCTTCGGCGGTATTGCCGCAACGAGCATAATCTATTTCATGCTCATCAAAGGCATGAAAGAGGCGGCATTCATGACCGACGAGGTGAACGAATGGCTGAGCGCCAATGTGGGTTGGGTGATGCTCGGCTCTTTGGTCTTTTTCACCATAGTGATGCAGATACTGCATTGGTGCAAGGTAAACGTGTTCAAGATGGTGGTACTGATGGGAACGTTTGCTCTGGCCATGGCCTTCGCGGGTAACGACCTTGTAAACTTCATCGGTGTGACTCTTGCGGGTGCCGATTCATTCAAGGAGTTTGTGACTAACGGAAACGGAATGGCACCCAACGAATTCCTGATGGGAGCCCTCAACGAACCGGCCACATCATCGACAATATATCTGCTCATAGCAGGAACGGTGATGATGGTGGCACTGATTACCAGCAAGAAAGCACACAAAGTATTGCAAACCTCCATCGACCTCTCTCGTCAGGATGCAGGCAACGAGATGTTCGGCACCTCATCGGTGGCACGCAGCATTGTTAGAGTATCTTCCACTATTGCAGAGAACACATTGAGCATCGTCCCCAACGGAGTGAAAAACTGGGTTAATTCACGTTTCTCGAAACCGACCGAGGTGGAGCGTGGCGACGACGGTGTGGCATTCGACTTGGTGAGAGCCTCGGTCAATCTGGTCGTTGCCGGTCTGCTGATTGCACTGGGAACGTCGCTCAAACTCCCCCTCTCAACCACGTACGTGACCTTCATGGTGGGTATGGGCACATCGCTGGCCGACCGCGCATGGGGACGCGAGAGTGCCGTATACAGAGTCACCGGTGTGATTTCCGTCATAGGCGGATGGTTCATCACTGCGGGTGTGGCATTTTTGGTAAGTGCAGTGATAGTGGCCATAATGTACTATGGAGGACAGGTTGCCATGCTGCTGATGATTGCCGTCGCCGCATTCATCCTCATCCGCAGCCACATACAATACAAGAAGAGAGAGCAGAAGAACGAAGCCGACCAGCAGATGGACATCGTGCTCTCCTCGGAGGACCAGCAAGAGGTGTGGGAGAATCTGAAACTCCATACGGCAGGCACTCTCAACCATACGATAGAATTTGCGGCCGACACATATAAAAACATGTTCGAGGCCTTCACCAACGAGAACCTCAAAATACTTCGCCTCTCTCTCATACGCATCATTCAGGAGAAGGCACAGATGAAACAAATGCGTCGCTTGGAGACCAAAGGCATACAGCGCATCAACAAGGGTTTGGCATACGAAAAGAACACATGGTATCACCTTTCGAGCAACAGTTGTCAGCAGATTCTCAACACCCTCAACCGCATCTGCGACCCGATGAAAGAGCATACGGACAACAACTTCACACCGCTCTCGGATGAGTATATAAACGAGTTTTCGCCCTATTGCAGAGAGTTGTACATCGTATTTGAGGACATTGCCAAGATGATTCGCAAGAGTGATTTCGACAAGGCCGAACGGGTGTCGCAGGATGCCAAGATGCTCAAAAAGCGATTGTCGGACCTGCGTAAGGTGCAGACCGAGAGATTGCAGGAGGCTTATGACGACGGATTGAAGGTGGCTTTCGTCTATCTCAATCTGATTCAGGAGTCGCGCGAGTTGTTGAGTGAGGTGAGAAACGTCCTGCGCGGTTGCCAAAAATTCTTTGAAGACGAGGAGAAACAACCGAGATAAATCGCTATCTTTACGGAAAGAACAAAATAAAGATTCGGAGAAACCATATGGCCAGATTGCTAATCGTAGATGACGAACAGGATATATGCGAGATACTGAAATTTCATCTCGAAGAGTCGGGCTACACGGTTGATACGGCCGGCTCGGCGGAGGAGGCTCTCTGCATGAGAATAGCAGATTATGACCTGCTGCTGCTGGATGTGATGATGGAGGGCATGAGCGGCTTTTCGCTCGCTTCACGCCTGAAAAAGGAGCCCGCCACTGCACACATCCCCATCATATTCGTCACTGCCAAAGACAGCGAAAACGACATTCTGCACGGCTTCAATCTGGGAGCCGACGACTACATATCCAAACCGTTCCATCTGGGAGAGGTGGCCGCAAGGGTGAAAGCTGTGTTGCGACGCAGCATGGCAGGCGAGAGGAACAATGCAGAGAGAGCCGGCAGTCACATTAGGTGCGGAGCGTTGGAAATAGACACGACCACAAAAACGGCCATGCTCCACGAACAACCGATGGTCCTGACCCGCAAAGAGTATGACCTGTTGGTGTTTCTGATGAGCAACAAGGGACAGTTTTTCGGCAGGGAACAGTTGCTTGACAATGTGTGGCGCAATGATGCGAATGTGCTGGAACGCAGCGTGGATGTAACGATATTCCGCCTGCGAAAGAAACTGAAAGAGTATGCCGGGCACATAGTGTCCCGCAGCGGCTACGGCTATGGTTTCAAGGAGTGACCCATGAGCCGAAACACTGATGCGTGAGAGCGACAATCATAACCGCAGAAAGCGAAGAGAATGAAGAGAGACCAGGCAATAAGACATCCGCTCGGGGTAAAATATTTTTTGACGATAGCCATACTGTTCGTGCTATTCGTAGGGTGCTTTGTGGTCTATCAGCATCGTCGCGAAAGAGCCTACAACACCGAGCTGCTCAACTCCCGCCTGCAAAGCATCAATCAGCGCATAATCTACGAAGCGGCGGTCATGACTCCGGAGGCCATCGTGGTAGCGGCGCGAAAGGTGAAAGCCTCCAACGAGCTGCACGAGGGGTTGCGCATAACGCTCATCTCGACAGCGGGCGAAGTGTTTTTCGACTCGACAGCCGATATGACAACGGAGTATGAGAATCATCTTCACCGCAAAGAGGTTCGGGAGGCACTCGACACAGGCAGCGGATATGATATTCTGCGTCAATCCCACACTCTCGGCGAAAAATATTTCTATTCGGCCACCTATGAATCCGGGGCTCAGGTGGTGGTGCGTTGCGCCCTGCCCTACTCCACCGAACTTGTGGAGCAGTTGAAAACCACCAACAATTATCTCTATTTCGCGTGCATCATAACGCTGACCATGTTGCTTATCTTCCATCAGATAACCCGTTATGCAGGGCGTTCGATGTCGGACCGCGAGAAGTTGCTGGGCCATCTGCGCATATCGCGAGAAGGGCTGGGTGTGTTCGACGACCGTCGTCGTCTTATCCTCTCCAATGCACTCTTCAACAAGTATGGAAATCTCATATCCGACACCCATCTCACCAGCATGGAAGAGATAATGCTGATTCCCGAGACAGCCCCCATAAGAGAGTTTCTCGACAAAGAGCTCGGCAAGCGAAACAGCGATGAGGAGGAGCCTTGCATAAGTTTCTCGATTGAAAAGAACGGCAGTATCTACATGCTAAATTGTGTGATATTCAATGACGGCAACTTTGAAGTCTCGATAAATGACATCACTCGTCAGGCGGCACAGGACAAACTGAAACACGACCTGACACAAAACATAGCTCACGAATTCAAAACCCCGATAAGCAGCATTCAAGGCTATCTGGAAATACTGCTCGGCAGTCATGGCGGCAACACACCGTTGCCCGAGGAGAAAGAGCGATACTTCTTGGAGCGTTGTTACTCCCAATGCCGGCGATTGTCGAATCTGTTGCAGGACATCTCGACACTGATTCGAATGGGTGACACGAGCCGTACGACCGACAAAGAGCCGATGGACCTGTCGCAAACGGTGGGAAACATGTTGCAGGAGGTTGCTCTAAAACTCGAAGAGGGGGGAATGAAGGTGGAAAACAGATTGCCTGCCCACCTGACAATCAACGGAAATCAATCGATGATATACTCCATATTCCGCAATCTTGTGGACAACGCCATCTCCTATGCCGGCAACAGCTCGGTGATAACGATAACGTGTTTCAATTCCGACGACAAATTTCACTATTTCAGTTTCTCGGACAATGGTACAGGTGTAGCCGAGGAGCATTTGGGGCGTCTGTTTGAACGCTTCTATCGGGTGGATAAAGGACGCAGCCGAAGGTCGGGCGGCACCGGATTGGGGCTGGCGATAGTGAAAAATGCGGTGGCCGTACACGGGGGCACCATATCGGTAAAGAATCGCCCGGGAGGAGGATTGGAGTTTATCTTCT
This sequence comes from Tidjanibacter sp., assembly GCA_045597245.1. GTDB lineage: Bacteria > Bacteroidota > Bacteroidia > Bacteroidales > Rikenellaceae > Tidjanibacter. The sequence goes on along the minus strand of JAZODY010000114.1, from coordinate 4,959 downwards.
CGCTCAGGAAATCCTAATCGGGAGAGACGGATTTATATTCTCTCGCTCTCTCCTCGTGCCACGGCTCTTTGCAGGCCGTAGCACCGACAGTCTCTCGCATATAAAATTTCCCGCCTCAATGCTAAACGGCCAGACAGACTCTTTGTCTGTCTTCACTTGACAAGGCTCAACTTACGTGCAATAATATCACGATTAAAACCGTCGGGCAGTTCATCAATGGCATACCAAGCCGCGGCATCCGACTCCTGACGAGAGATAACAACCTCACTGCGACTGCCGACAAGAAACAGAAATCTCACATCGTGGTGGAAATGCGCCTCCTCTCCCTTTCTCTCATTGCTCGGAATAGGATGGGAATCAATCTCGAAAACTGCGAAACCGTCATCATCGAAACAAGCCACTTCATACTCTCCTCGTCCCAAACCCGTCTCCTCGGCCACCTCTCTGCATGCCGAGGCAAGCAACGACACATCGGACGATTCCACATGACCGCCCGGCTGCAACCACATCCCCAACGAATGATGTTTGAGCAAGAGGAAACGTTCTGCAACAGCATCATATATCATGGCACTGGCCGTAAGATGCCCCGTAAAATTGCGTCGGTCTATCAACTCCCCGCCATCGAACAAGCCTACAAATTCGCGAAACGGTGCGACATGTTCTCTCTCGTAAGGAAACAACTCCAAGTAGCGCTCCACCATAGCCGAAAGAGCCTCACTCGAAACGGGCCGACAACTGCCGCCAACATCCATTCTCGTCATACCATTCCGACACTCAAATCATTCGCATTCGATAAACTCGGCCAAACGCAAACAGAGACTCTCGGTGGGAAGACCCACCACATTGGGATAAGAGCCGCAGATGCGTTCCACCGCCGCAAGGCCAATCCACTCCTGAATGCCGTATGCACCGGCCTTATCGAAAGGCCGCATGTTATCTACGTAATAAACCAACTCCTCCTCGCTCATGGCACGAAACCACACATCGGTACGTACCGAGAAACGCATCACACGCTCCGCACTGCGTAACACCATACCAGTAATCACATGGTGGCCGCACCCCGAAAGACGTCGCAACATGGCCAAAGCCTCATCCCTCGAATGGGGCTTACCCAAAATTGCTCCGTCGCCAATCACAACGGTATCGGCCGTAATGAGAATATCTCCCGCCCTCAAAGGTTCGGGATAAGCCTCGGATTTCGACATTGCTATATGTTCGGCCACGCAGTCAGGCTCAATGTCGGCCGGAAAACTCTCATCCACCTCATAGTCAGGAGCTATCTCGCACTCCAAACCGCACTGGGCAATCAACTGTCTGCGACGCGGAGAACGACTTGCCAGAATAAGTCGTCGGCCGGACAATGCGCGAGCCAAAGGAGATTTTTCGACAGCGGACATCATTTGATATCGAAATTAAACAGTTCCACACCCTCCAACGACGCCCTCAACACATCTCCGGGTTTCACACTACCCACCCCCGAAGGAGTTCCCGTAAAAATCAGGTCGCCCATTTTGAGGGTCATATATTTCGACACATGGCAGATTAAATCATCCACCGAGAAAATCATGTCACCCGTATAGCCCCTCTGGCGAAGTTCCCCGTTGAGCGACATTTCGAAACGAAGGTCGTCGGCACTCTTTCCCAACTCGGCCAACGGAATGAACTCTGTGGAGATTGTTGCCGCACGGTCGAATCCCTTTGCGGCAAACCACGGAAGACCCGCCGCCATGGCTTTGCGTTGCAGGTCGCGGGCCGTAAAATCGATACCCAACCCCACTGCATCGTAATAACGATGGGCATACTGACGGCCGATACACTTACCCACCTTGCAGATTCTCACGACCACCTCGGTCTCATAGTCCACATGATTGCTGAAATCGGGCACATAAAACGGTTCATTATTGCGCAAGAGTGCGCTGTCGGGTTTCATGAAGAAAATCGGTTCTTCGGGCACCGGGCCGTTATCGAACTCCTTGATGTGTTCCCTGTAATTTTTTCCTATGCAGATTATTTTCATATCACCAACAAAAATATCATTCGTCATTAATCTATCTCCTGAGCAGCTCAACCATACGTGCCGCAAAACGTTTCGACGCCCCCTGACGTCCCATACGCTCCGCAAGTTCGGCATAGTCGGCCAGCATACGTTCGCGCTCGGCCCCCTCAGGCAATATGGCATCCAGCTCCGCCATGGCCTTAGGCATGGTCATATCCCACTGTATGAGCTCCTTCACCACCTCTCGTCCCATGACGATGTTCACCAACGAGATAAACGGAATCTTCACCAACAAATGCCCTATCGCCACCGACAGAGCGTCGGCCTTATAACAAACCACCTGTGGAGTTCCAATAAGTGCGGTCTCCAATGTGGCCGTACCCGAAGTGACGACGGCCGCAACAGAATAGCGCAACAATTCATAGGTTACATCGGTGACAAACCTGACCTCCGTTCCGTCAAGATGGCGTTCATACAACGCCCTGTCAATCCATGCCACTCCTGCCACCACAAACTGATACTGCTCATATCTTTTCGACAGTTCCACCATGAAAGGCAGATTATTGCGAATCTCCGTCTTTCGACTTCCGGCCAGCAAAGCGACAATGGGCCTGTCGTCCAACCCGTTGCTCTTCCTGAAACTCTCCTCCGAAGGAATCCGCTCCAAGCGCTCCGCAATGGAGTCCACCGAGGGATTGCCCTCATAGACGGCCTTGATTCCCCGACGTGCAAAATAGTCTATCTCGAACGGAAAGATGATGAACAACTGTGTCACATAGCGCCTTATCTTCTTCACCCTCGACTCTTTCCACGCCCACACTTTGGGAGAGATATAATAGAACGTCTTTATACCGCGACAATGGGCATACTTGGCCATGCGGAAATTGAAACCCGGATAGTCGATGAGCACAAGCACATCGGGAGCAAACTCCTCTACATCGCGCTTACACTCGGACAACTGCGAAAATATGGTCCGAAAGTTTTTTACAATCTCCACCAGTCCGAAAAAGGAGGTCGTCTTATAGTGTCGAGCCAGATTCTCTCGGCCTCCCACCTCGGCCATTCGGTCGCCACCCCAAAAACGAAACTCGGCATCGGGGTCGCTCTCCCTAAGTCCTTTCATCAGATTGGCCCCGTGCAGGTCGCCCGAGGCCTCTCCGGCTATGAGATAATATTTCATTTATGCTCAGATTTTTGTTTCTTCACTCCTCTATTTACCCCAATCGGGCACATCGCAACCATTACTCCAAGATGTCGGGGCGCAACGCCTTTGTGCGCTCCAAAGCCATATTCTCCTTCCAATCGTTAATCAACCGCTCGTTGCCGGAAATCAAGACATCGGGCACCCGCCAACCGTTGAACTCGGCCGGTCGGGTATAGATGGGCGGGGCCAACAATCCGTCTTGAAACGAATCGGTGAGAGCCGACTCTTCGTCGCCAATAGCCCCGGGCAACAGACGCACCACACTGTCGGTAATGATGGCGGCCGCCAACTCTCCCCCCGTAAGCACATAGTCGCCCACCGAAATCTCTTTGGTGATAAGATGTTCGCGAATTCGGTAGTCGATACCCTTGTAGTGACCGCAGAGAATGATGATGTTTTCGAGAGTCGATAATCTGTTGGCTTCGCCCTGAGAATATTGTTCCCCGTCGGGCGAGGTGAAAATTATCTCATCGTAGTGGCGCTCCGACTTCAAATACTCAATGGCTCTGTATATCGGCTCAATCATCATGACCATACCTGCCTCGCCGCCGAAAGGATAATCGTCCACACGACGATGTTTGTCGGTGGAGAAGTCCCTGATGTTATGCACCACAATCTCCACAAGCCCCGCATTGCGGGCTCGTTTGAGAATCGACTGGTTCAACGGCGACTCCAACAACTCGGGCACTACGGTCAGAATATCTATTCTCATAACCGCTACTCCTCGGTGTTTACGTTGAATCCGCCCTGCAACACCTCCGTAATGAACGGATTATACATACCCTCATGGGCAAGTGTACTCTCCGGTCCGTGGCCACTGTAAAATACCACATCGCCTCCGAGCGGCAGAATTTTAGAGAGGATGCTCTCCATGATGGCCTCATAGTCGCCGCCACGAAGGTCGGTGCGACCGATACTCTCCTTGAACAAAGTGTCTCCCGTAAACATTATCTTCGATACGGGGTCGAAATAGCAGACATGCCCCACCGTATGCCCCGGAGTGGGAATTATACGGAATTCGGTGCAGCCGAACTTGAAAGTCTCCTGCTTGGAAAAATCGAGTTCAAAACTCTCGTTCTTGAATTTGAAACGATAACGGGCACCGTCGAAGGCCGCCGTGGAGAACACATCGTGGTCGTTGCCGCTCAATCCGAACGGAATGCCGAATTTATTCTTCAAAAAGCCCACACCGCACACATGGTCGTAATGGCCATGTGTGGCAAGCATTGCCACCGGTTTGAGTCCCTTGTTATTCACGAAATTGACCAGAGCCTCATTCTCTTGGTCGAAGTTGTTTCCTGGGTCGATAATCACGCACTCCTGCGTCTGGTCCCAAACCACATAGGTATTCTCCTTGAAAGGATTGAATACAAATCGAGCTACATTTATCATCCTAATGCGTATTGGTTAATCTCGACAAATATACACAGTTTTTTTGAGATTTGGCAGAATCTGACTACCTTTATAGCCTCAAACCTTAACATCCTGAACTAAAACAGTGAGAAAGAAAAGAATCCTTCCCTTCATTGAGGGACTCGAAATAACGGCACCCGCCGCCGAAGGAAAATCGGTGGGAAGATGGAACGACATGGTGGTTTTCGTACCGATGACCGTACCGGGAGATATAGTAGATGTGCAGATAAGAGTGAAACGCCGTCGCTACATGGAGGGCTATGTGGTGAACTACGTGAAGAAATCAGCGGTGAGAGAGGAGCCGTTCTGTCAGCACTTCGGAGTGTGCGGCGGTTGCAAGTGGCAG
>JAZODY010000113.1:0-3181 GCA_045597245.1 Tidjanibacter sp. | reverse complement strand
GCAAGAAGTCGTATGCACTGAGCTTCATTCTGCAAGATGAGAGCAAGACGATGGACGACAAGAACATCGACAGAATAATGAATAATCTGATTAACCAGTTCCAAAGCAAAGTCGGAGCCGTCATCAGATAGCGCAGCAAGGCAGTGGCTTATAAAAACAAATCCGCACCCGAAAAGGTGCGGATTTGTTTTATTGGTCGTAATATCTGTCGCATCGAGAATTGGATGAGCGTTTTCACGAAAGTCGGTTGTCCAAGTCAATCGATTATGTGTCATGAGTCCCTCGGCAGGCGACAGACATCAGTCCGTCCCCACTACTCCACATACAGCACCAGACCTTTAAGATACTCTCCTTCGGGATGGTAAATATTCACAGGGTGGTCGGCGGGCTGAGTCAGCTGATGGAGTATGCGCACATTGCGACGAGCGATTGCGGCTGCCGAAAAGACGGTGGTCCTGAAAAGTTCGCTGCTCACTGCCTGAGAACAACTGAATGTAAACAGCACACCTCCCGAGGCAATCTTTTCCAATGCGGCAACATTAAGACGCTTATATCCCTGTGTCGCATTCTTCAACACTTTCTGATGCTTGGCAAATGCAGGCGGGTCGAGGATAATCATGTCGAATTCGCCCTTCTTGACACTGCGCAGATAGTCGAACGTATCCATTGCCACAGCCTCGTGAGATACCTCGCCGCCGAAATTCAACTCCATATTGCGCCTTGTAAGCTCCACCGCAATGGCCGAACTATCCACCGACACCACACGCTCCGCTCCACCGGCCATTCCATATACCGAGAAGCCCCCCGTATAACAAAACGTATTGAGCAGACGGCGACCGCGGGCATACTCTCCCACCAGATATCGATTATAACGTTGGTCGAGGAAAAAACCGGTTTTCTGTCCCGTCACCCAATCGACACAGAATCTGTTTCCATTTTCAAGAACTACCGCAGGGTGACTGTCCGAACCGAACAGATAACCGTCCGTTGCGTCAAGTCCGGCATTGTAAGGCACCGTCTGACTGCTCTTGTCATATACGGCCGTAAGTTTTCCGCCATATACATCACACAAAGCATCAACTATCGACTCCTTCGCCAGAAACATCCCCACCGTATGGCACTGAACGACCGCCGTCACGGAAGCACCGTCCTCTGCACCATATATATCAACCACAAGTCCCGACAAGCCGTCACCCTCGCCGTGCACAAGTCTGTAACACGTGGTAAGCGACGAGTCGGTCAATCCTGCCGCCCTTCTGACACCATATGCGGCGGCTATTCTGCCTCGCCAAAATGCGGCATCTATCGACTCGCGCTCATCGAATGTAAGCACCCTTACCGCAATGGAACCTATCTGGCAATGTCCTCTGGCCAGAAAAGAGCCATCCGACGCACAGACATCAACCACCTCGCCCTCCTCCGGATTACCTTCGCTACGCGCTATGGCTCCCGAGAACACCCACGGATGAAATCTCCGTAACGCCTCGTCACGGCCACGACGCAAATATATTTTCTTATAGTTCAACACCTCTGCAAAAAGATTATTACTTGTTATTCATCAATTTGTCATACATTTCAAGACACACCCACGCATCGGTGGCCGCATAATTAATCTGGGCCTGAGTGAGATGACGTCCCTCCCAATTACTCAATCGTTGCGCCTTGGAGACATAACCTCCGAGGACTATTGCCGCCATCTTTCGCAAACTCTTCTCCTCAATGCCGAAATTTCCCACTTCATTCTGCAACTCCACAAATCCAGCCGGACGGAATCGGCGTATCTTCTGTAAATTGCCGATATCACCCTTCACATCCACTCCCACCTTCTTGATGTTGCGGTCGGCCAGCAATCTGATTATCTCCTTGTGAAATTTCATGCGGCACAGCCTGAACAGAAAGCATCGCTCGGAAGTGGAGAGCTGAATCAATGCAACCGAATTTGTAACACCCGCCTGAAAAGAGGGTTTGGTCTCCGTATCAAAACCCAGAACAGGAAATTGAGAGAGATAACGACACGCCTCATGTACCATACTTTCATGGTCGATAATCTCCACTCTGCCACCGAACAAACAAGCCGGCAGCAGTTTCAATTCGTCATTGGTTATCGTACTCCTGTAAGTATTCATGATTTGTCCGCAAAGTTATGGCTTTATTTCGATTATTCCTCGCGAGTTCACCAAAATCTCGCCCTCTTCCAACATTGCATCCAACACCTCTATCACGCGTTGCGGCTCGACCTTGAATCCCGCCAGCAACTCTTTGGCGGTCAATTCGCTCTCGGCCACCAATTTCCGAATCTCAATTCGCATCTCGTCGGTATTCCGTTTCTGTTCCTTTTGTTTCCGACGTTCCAGACACACATCGCAACTGCCACAATCATCCGGATTCTCCTCACCGAAATATTCGCTTATCACCACACTCCTGCAACGCCGTTCATTGGTCACATATTCAAACATACGCTCTATGCGCTCGGCCGTCATATCCCTGCGACGAGCCAGCGTGTCGGGGTCGATATAGACATCTTTTTCGGGCAATCGCTCCTCGGTGAGCATTATCATCGGAGAGACATTCTTGGGTATGTAACGAATCACATGAAGACGCCACAACTGTTTGAGAACATTCTTCACATACTCCTCCGTAAATCCGCTGTAAAGAGCTATCTCCTGCGTGTCGATAGGTCGAAAGTCGTTAAACACCCCTTCATAAAGGCGCAGGATGGTTCTGAGCACCGTATCGAGTTCCCGACGCTCCACCCTCACATTATAGAGGTCGTCGCGACTCACACAAAACATCAGGCGGGCAGGATTTTCGGCTTGGTCTGTGAATAGCAGATAACCGTTCTGCTGCAATATTTTAATGGCATTCACAACCATTCCTCTGAACAGTTTGTTGCGCGAACAGAAGTCATAAATATCGAACATGAAGGAGGCGAATTTGCCATCGCCCACCGCCACCTGCAAATAGCTACACAGCTTAGAATAGATGCTTTTTATGTTGTCGGCCTCGGGAAATTCATTGCGGAATCGTCCCTCCATCTTGCTCTTCTCGTCCGACGCCGCCAACAACACGGCATAACTTCTCCTGCCGTCACGCCCTGCACGTCCCGCCTCCTGATAGTAGGCCTCCAACGAAGAGCACATATCGTAGTGGATAACAACCCTCACGTCGCTCTTGTCGATAC
>JAZODY010000112.1:0-4264 GCA_045597245.1 Tidjanibacter sp. | reverse complement strand
ACTAAATTACCCTCACTTGGTTTAGCCTTTTGTAATTCAATTATACCGGCTTCGATTCTTTCCATACATCCGTAGATGCCTTCCATAAACGACTCGTGGTCGATGTTATTAAAATTTTTGTTGCTCATATCAATGTTGTTTTAAGTGTAAAAAAAATGTTTGTTTAGAATCTTATTCCTCGATTCTTCTTTCGCTCTTTTTTCTTTTGTTTCTGCCAAGAAGGTACTTGTTCATCCTCCGGTGGAGCATCCGATGGAGTGAATAAGCCTAATCCGTTGCTCTCAATAAGGCTCTCGGTAACGCTGTAATGTTGCTCTACTTCTTGCCTTATCGGTTGCTGTTTAGGCTCAATTTCAGTCTGCTTTTTCGGCATATCCCAACTTAAATGTGCGTTAAGTTTTGAATAACTGAATTGTCTGCTGACATCGGAAGCTTTGAATGTGTAGCCATCTTTGGTAAAACTCAATCCCTCGTTCTTACCCGTTCTGCGGTTAATCTTGAAGGTCATTCCTATACCTTGTTTTTGGAGTTGATTGCCTAAATCCCACCAAGTCCGACTTCGTTTCAATGCAGCCTTGACAGCATTATGAATCTCATACTTCACCCGTTCAGGGTCGTGGAGTTTATTCACATTGGTTTTACTTTTATCCTCGGCGTAGGTCAATCCGTATTTGTCTTTCAGTTTCTTCGTGGCAATCTCATTTCTCTTAAAATCATTCTGCGAGGAGATTACCTTACTGTTATAATCAATGCGATTATAGACCAAATGACAATGCGGATTGTCGGTGTTATGATGCCTTACCAAGAGGAATTGGGTATTCTTAATGCCCATCAATTCCATATACTCCAATGCGATTTTAGTCATAAACTCATCGGTTAATCGTGGTGCATCTTCGGGCTTGAAACTACGTGCTATGTGTCCTAACGGCTGCTTAATTTTCGGATTTAAGAGGCATTGACAATTAAAACTATCAATCATTTCTTTGTTTGTTCCGAGCAACACACCGTCAGATTCAAGGATTTTGGCATTGTCTTTTCCCTCATATCGTATCAGCGGCAACAGATAGGGCGAATCATATGTGTTGTACTTATCCACCACCTCCTGCATACATTGCTCCCATCGCACCGACAACCGTTGACCGGTCTTGCGACGCGTATAAGAGAACTCCGTATCGTGCAGGTCGCTCTTGCGCAGATAGGCCATATCCACAAACGACATTCCGCGCGTATAAAAGCTGAACAGAAACATGTCGCGGGCCAACTCCCCCGACGACCCGCGTCTCAGCGGCAACTCCTTCAACGACCTGACCGTATCGAGCGAAACAGCCCGCTTGACGGTCTTGTCCACCCCCGTATAGACATGACGAAAGGCCGTGCATGCCCCCATCAGTCCCTGCTCCGCAGCCCGATTGCACACCGCCCGCAGGATGCGCATGTAGAACGACGAGGTGTTGGCCGTAACTCCGCGTCGTCGCAGGTGGGCCTCATAGAGCATCATAAGGTCGGAATCGATATCCGAGAGCAGCACATCACGCCCCGTAAAAGAGAGAAAACTGTTTCGGGCCGCACGATAGGCCTCGCATGTACGCTCCTTGCCGAGCTGTTCGAGTTGGGAGATAACCCCGTTCATGAAACAAGAGAGCGATTTTCGGTTTCTTCTCGGTCTGCCCTGCACGGCAATGACAGGGTCGGGCCGGCACTCGGAGCGATGATTGCAATGGTGTTTGTTTAGATAATTTTTCATAATGTGATTATTATAATGTAATACAGTTGAAAAGTACGTTTTATCCCCCTATGCGGAGTCGGCCGGCCCCCTAATCGAATCCATAAAACCAAATGGAAAGACAAAAACCGAAAGAGGTATCGCAGAGATTTCGAGTTATTGTGTTACATTTGCGACAAAGCAAAACCAATACCCGTTCAGATGGAAAGTTATCTTCAAATAGAGTCCCTATACAAAGCCTTCGGCGACACAGTTCTCTTCGACGACCTCGAACTAAACATAGCTCAGGGAGAGAAGGTCGGCCTCATCGCACGCAACGGTGCAGGCAAAACCACTCTGCTCAACATCATCGCCGGTCGCGAGGAATACCAGTCGGGGCGCATATCCTTTCGTCGCGACCTGCGCTTGGACTACCTCGTGCAGAACCCCTCCTATCCGGCCGGCACGACGGTAATGGAGGCCTGCCTGACGGGCGACTCGCCTGCCGCACTCGCCGTACGAAAATATGAAAATGCAGTGGAGAGCGGCAATCAACATCTGCTCCAAGAGGCCATGACGCAGATGGACGCCTCGGGCGGTTGGGAACTCGAATCAAAAGCAAAACAAATACTTACACAACTGCACATCGACAATTTCAATCAACCTCTCGACCAGCTGTCGGGCGGTCAGGTGAAACGAGTGGCTCTGGCCGGAGCGCTGATTGGCGAGCCAGACCTGCTGATTCTCGACGAGCCCACCAACCACCTCGACATGGAGATTACGCTCTGGCTCGAAGAGTATCTGTCAGACAGTCGGCTTACACTGTTGATGGTCACCCACGACCGCTATCTGCTCGACCGCGTATGCGACCGCATAGTGGAAATCGACGACCGCCGCACCTACTCCTACCCGGGGAACTACTCCCTCTACTTGGAGAAACGTCAGGAACGTCTTGACGCCTATGCCTCGCAGTTGGAGAGCGACCGCAATCTTTACCGACGCGAATTGGAGTGGATGCGTCGCCAACCTCAGGCCCGCGCCACAAAGGCCCGCTCGCGCAAAGAGGCCTTCCACGAGTTGGAGCAACGCATCCGCACACGCGGAGAGGAGGACAACATGCGACTCGATGTAAAAGCCTCCTACATAGGCAAAAAGATATTTGAGGTTCGCCACCTCGACAAGTTCTATGGCGACTATACCATCCTGCGCGACTTCAACTACACGTTCTCGCGTTACGAGAAACTCGGTATTGCCGGCGAGAACGGTGCCGGCAAATCCACTTTTCTGCGCATGCTCATGGGAGAGGAAAAACCCGACGGCGGCATAATAGACATAGGTGAGACTGTTCGTTTCGGTTACTACTCCCAGCAGGGCATCGCATTCGACGAGGGTGCAAAGGTCATAGACGTGGTGAGCGACATAGCCGAACACATCACTCTCGACGACGGTCGCAGCAGGTCGGCTTCGCAATTTTTGCAATATTTTCTCTTCCCGCCCGCCACACAACAGAAATTTGTGAGCAAACTCAGCGGTGGAGAGAAACGCAGGCTCTATCTGTGCACGATATTGATGCGCAATCCCAACTTCCTGATTCTCGACGAGCCAACCAACGACCTCGACATCATGACCTTGCAGGTATTGGAGGAGTATCTGGCCGAGTATAAGGGATGTTTGATTGTGGTCTCCCACGACCGTTATTTCATGGATAAGGTTGCCGACCACATGTTGGTCTTCGAGGGCGAAGGACGCATAAAGGATTTCCCGGGCACATATAGTCAATACATAGAGTGGCGGAGGTTGAAAAGAGAGATTGAGGCCGAGGAGCGCGACGCCGCAAGAACGGCAGCAACCAAGAGCGGACAGAGCGACAAAGCATCGCGCAGAAGCACCGAAAGAGCCCCAAAATTGACCTACAAAGAGCAGAAAGAGTTGGAGGAGTTGGAGGTGGAGATTGAGCGTCTGTCGGGCGAAAAGAGCTCTCTGGAAGAGGAGATGAGCAGCGGCCTACTCGACAGCAAGACTCTAACGGAACACTCCATGAGAGTGTCGGAGTTGATGACACTGCTCGACGAGAAGGAGATGCGCTGGCTGGAACTAAGCGAAAAACACATGCAGAGCATGACAACTAATTAGCCTGCCCCTTCCCTTTGGGGATGGAGTGTTTGCGGATAGGAAACCATGTTACGGACAGGCAGATGATTGCAAACACATATTAAGAGATAATCGGTCCGGAGAACCGATGTGCAGAGAGAGCATGGAAGGACTCGAAAGAGCCTAACCGACGAACAAAAAACCGCCCGACAAAACGCATATTAAAGAGAGCGAAATGGCTCAGAAAAAGCAACCGCAGTCACAACAACCGGTTGCTTTTGCCGTTTCAGGGGAGAAAAAAGGGTTTGGAATTTAGAAAAAATATGGTTATGTTTGTAAGAATTTTACAACTTGGGATAGAACTAAACTCAATAAATATCTAATCTATAAAAACTAAACAATCATGAATATCAAACTGAAAGAGAATTGCAAGTACGCATTGGTAGTCCCCACCAGCATGGGTCTGCGCAT
>JAZODY010000111.1:0-44620 GCA_045597245.1 Tidjanibacter sp. | reverse complement strand
CTCAATTACTCCGAGAATGCCAGATGTACGCCCCTCCAAATAATACTTCACTTCCGTGGAAGATAAGAACCTTTCCAAATCTTTAGAAAGAATTATGATGTGTTCTGTATCTTCAAGATTGAGTTCAAAATCGTTATATAGACGAAATATTTTATCTAACCGACTAAATATCTCCTTTGACCTCTGGAAAGCATCGTCTTCCGTGAATCCATCAACGAGAGATAATCTTGACATCAGTTCTTCAAAGAGTCGCTGATGTATATCCATTCTTCGCGCATTAAAACTCGGCAGCGTCGGAGCATAAATGTCGCCTCCTTTGCTGATTGCGATGCACTGCAAGATGCGCGTATATTCTGTGATTACTTCGTTCATTTCGTATCCTCCTTTCTTGCTTCTATGAATATCTCCACCTCGGCATCGTTTGGGAATTGTCTTAGGCGAGCGTTGAGTTGTTCCTGGTTAGTAACTACATAAGGGACGAACCCACCATAGTGGTGTACAGTCCCCTGAACCCCTTCCGGCGGAACCTGCTGGAGGGAGATGATAGTTGAACGCAAAGATGTTAGAACCTCCATTCTTCCATTCTCTTCGCCCTTATCATATTCGCATATCCCTATGGGCGTTTCTTCTTTCAGCCGTTCTATCTCGGCCATCAGTTTGTCTGCGTCGATGTATTTGCTCATGGCTATAACTTTTTGAGTTGTTCGTAAAGAGATTCAAGAGCGGCCTTGTTGAATTTGCCGCCTTCGCCAAGAGCATATTTAAGTGCATCCATCTGTTCCTCGCTGGGCTTCCAATGAGGTTGGGGGCGGAGAGATTTGAGCCAGTAAAATACCTTGACGAGTGTACTATGCGCCCAAACAAATTCTTCATTGGAAGCACAAAGTTTGTTTAATACAGCGGAAGCCTTGTATCTCATATCTTCATCCTCCTCGCTCCACTCTGCGGACTTCTGGATGAATCTAAAACAGGAGGGGGTATTATAACCGTCCGGGGTCTTGACTATCCATGCACCTATGGGAACTTCGTAGTAACTTCCGTCCTCACAGAAAAGTTTCAGTATGTCATTGTGAGTATGCACATAGTTCTCGAAATCGTCCCACGACTTAAACCACTCATCAAATCTTGGAGATTTACCTGTAAAGTCGATGACTTCTTTTAGGTTTTTTCCTGTCCATTGAATCATTTTGGGCTTCTGTTCTTTTTCGAGAATCTCCGTCATACTCATCTTTCTCCTTTCAGTTGGGGTTGCTTTAAGGTAGTCGTTGAACGCGGGTTTCTGCTCTTTCTGCCGTTCAAGGTAGGAAATCCATTCTTTCATATAAGGCTCGTGACAGGAACGCAAATATGTAATTATTTCCTCCCTTATCTTCTCGTCCTCGCTCTCCTTCGGTATAAGGACAACCTTGTTTTCCTCGATTCGGGCTTCGTATCCCTCCGGGATTTCACATTCGTATCTGTTTTCCATATTCATTTCTTTCGAATCAACAGTTCAACTTCGATGGGAACGTCTGTATATTTCAAGTCGCCAAATGGGCCAGCTTCCCTTGATATATTTATCATGTTACATGTGGCATTTCCCCATGCACCATAGTCTTCGTCATAACAGGGCTTTCCATCCCCAAGTTCGGAGCCAAAGAAATGCAATTCGGCGTCTTCATCCCTTGCTACCCATCCGTGAATTTTCGGGAGTTTGTTTATTTCGGCGAGGGCTTTAATATAGCCTTCACGATACTTTATATTCAAATCATATTGGAGTGGGCCATCAATTAGCCAATTTTGAGGGTAAGCCTCAAATGCTTTCTTTTTTATTTCTTCCCGTGTCATAGTATTATTTTGTTAGACTGTCAATGGAAACACCAAGTTCTTGCAACACATGAACAACTAAATCTGCCTCTTTAGCCACCTGAACCGATACATCCTTATCTACCCTCATAGTTCTATATTTCTCGTCAAATTCTTCGACCTTTTCCCGAACATCTTCAAGCGCAAGTTTGTAGAAATAGCGAGCGCATTTATCCAATGTCGCAAAAGGTTGATTCTTCGCTTTATCTGGACTAATTTGCCCGGAATACCTTGCAATCTCAATTTCAAGTCTTTCATTCATGGCTACCAAAGAATTGCGGTTAATAATCCAGCGACCGCGCCCAGAACTGCAAGCGGCCAACGGTCTTTAATTTCTTGCCAAATCTGTTTCATATTACTTTTCTATTTCAATAGTCCATACAAATTCCCAAAATAGGATTCCGAACCCAAACACCAATTCGAACGAATCTCGAAATGGCATAAATGAAATTCGCAAACAGGGAATAACGAAAAACAATCGGTTTCCGTCGCAATTAAATCCGCCGAATGTGTACCGGTCTGTGTAAATAATTTTCATCGCTATACAATAAATTTTTTTTCAATAATTGGTGTGGCGGGATATGTTCGTTGCCAATAAATAACAACCGCTACGGCTTCCGGAAAAATAAGAACCTTCTTATAGAAAAAACCTTTGTTTTTTACATTTTCGGCGATTGTTTTTATTTCATTTTCATCTTTTGCGAAACCATCGCAAACATGATAATGGATTTCCCGGTTTCCGTTTTGCTTTATTCCCCAAATAGAATATACTTTGTCCATATTTCGTTATTTACGTTGGGCGGTTGCCCGGCCCGGTTAATTACTTGACTATTTCAAAATCCTTTACATACACGTCCAAATAACGGCGGTCGTTCGTGTAATGGTCTGCGACAATGCGCAATTTCTTTCCTTTAATACGCTTTGCCTTTCCGCCCTTGACGGGTAAAAAGTATTCCCAACCGTTGTATTCGAAACGTTCGATGGCGGCGCGAACCCAAATCAAATTCACGCGGTCAACACCTGTTTCCGAACCAAACCCGTTTTCGTCCCAATCTTTGATGTTGGACACGTTCAACAGTTCAACGCAACCGTTAATGTCAATGGCCGCCGCGATTTCATCCCGGGCCGCATCTTGGGCCAACAAGTCATTAACGCGGCCCATCGGTAAAATCATATCGTCATATTGGCCGTATTGCTCAGAACCCAACAGAACAGCAACGGCAATGTCCCGGGATTCGCCACACAACATATTGGTATCAATGGCCCAATACAGGTATCCGAAATCGGTGCAATCGGCAATGGGTTGGCCCATATACTTGCCGCACGGGAAAACGTCGGACGGCAACGGTTCCCAATTGGTCCGGCAAAAAGACGAATGGCCGCGCAACCCCAAGTCAACCGGGGCGTCTGGGTATTTGGCCCGGGCGGACTGTTCGTCCATCGAAATATTCTTGATGTAATTGGCGGTCACGCGTTCGCCCTTGCGGCCGTATGCGTTCGTAATGTGTTCAACGCTCACGTCCCAAAGCGTGTAAAACTTGGTTGTAAACCCAATCGTGTACATAATGGCGGGGAATTAAGCAACGTAAAATGAAATCTTGATGCCACGACGGAGCTTGCAAACGCAAACATCTTCCATGCAGGAGAAAGCCCTGTCAAGGAGGCGGTTTGTAAGGTCGATGTCATTAACGATATTCAGAAGGCCGGCCACTCCAACAAGAGTGTTTATCTTTTTGCCTTCGAAGATGCCGGAAACCTTAATCTTGTAATTGTTATTGATTTCCTTGCTGGTGTATTTGAGCTTTGCCATTGTTCTGTTCATTATTTTGTTTCCGAGTATCGCCCCGGTGCGGTATGTTTTCGAAGGCAAATATACAACTTTTTTTAACATTGTACCAAAAAAATTAACTTTTTTGAGTTTTTGCCCTTTTTTGAGTTAAATTTTGATTAAATCGCGTTTAAGACACTTATAGCACGAAAATGGGAATTATATTGCTTGGGTGCTATAAGGCTCTTAAAACGCACGAAAACGCGAAAAACGGCAATCGTATGAAAAAACCCACCGCGTTTCACAACGGGGTGGGAATAGTGAGAATGAAAAACCTATGCAAATACCAATGGCACAAAGATAATGATTTATCTTTCAATCACGACATGTTCGACGCCTAAAATTGTCGTATGGGGGTTTTTGCTAACCACATCAACGCGGCGGTTCTTAACCGTGCGGGTCTTCCAGAGGAAACCCAAGAATCGTTTATATTGCACGGATTCGGCCACCACAAGCGAATCCCGGTTAGTCAATGTGCCGGTAAATTCTTTTTCAGTCAACACCCCCGTAAAATCAAACCAAGCATCGCCGCAATGAACGGCCACGGCCGGAATGGGTATCGTGTCCCGAATAATGGTCGTGTCCCGTGGCATGGCCTTCAAATCAATAATGGTCTGCGACTGCGTTTTGTTGACTGCGGCCAAATCCCGGTTGCGGGCGGTCAATTCCCGAATCAGTTGCGCATCGTCAGCGCGGAACCTTTGGAACTCCTTTATGGTTAGTTCCATTGATTGCACGCGGGCCGCATTCAAGGAATCACGCACACGATATTGTTGCACATCGCCCAAAAGTGCAACAGAGTTGTTGCGATATTTATCCCTTTCGCCGGTCAGTTCCCGGACGCTCCGACATTGCGCCCCGCAAATGAAAAGGATTGCGGCCACTACGACCGCAACCCCGATTTCGATTTTAGTGCGAATGTCCATTATGCCGACGGAATTGCACCCTTATCGGTGGAATTGTATGCCCATCCGCTTGCGGTACGGTCGTAAGATACGGTTTCCGTATTCACGGCGTCGAAATAGGAAAGGCAAAGGCCACCACCTGTGGTCGCCTTATAGGTAACCACATACAGATGTTTCTGCGTGCTGGTCACCTTCACGACCTTATCCCCGACGTTCAGCGCGTCAAGTTGTGCGGCCGTCAATGCGGTAATGTCGGAAACTTCAATGGGCGCGGCTGCGCCTGCAATGGCGGAAAGGACTTCGGCCAATGCGCCGCCGGCGTCAACGTTTGTTCCTTGGCCGGCAATTTTTGCGTCAATCAACGCAAGGATTTGTTCTTTTGTCATGACTGTTAATTTTTTGTTGTTAAAATGTTAACCATGTTAGTAACATGTTATTCGTAATAGTGCCAAATGACGTTCTGCGCTTTTGTCGGGTCGTCGTCAGCATGGATGTATGTTTTGCCTATACCGATTCGAACGAATCCAACGGCCAACAGGGCCGCAACAATCTTCATGCGATTTTGGCTTGTGTTGCAACGTATGTCCACGGCGCAATGATGCGTGTGCGGACCATCCCCGGAACGGCCATGTTTCTTTTCCCATGCCGGGGAACGATATGCGGAATTAAGTACAAACGGAATACCGGCCATTTCACGGGCCGCATCCAATTTGTCCATGGTGCTTTGCTTCATGTCCTGCAATGAACATGGCGGCGTGCATGCCTTAAATTCCGATTCGTTAAAATACTTTGCCATTGCTATTCGTTATGAATTTCTACACTTGTGTTTCCGTTGCTAACCTTCAAATCGTAGCCCAATTCGATGGCATGCGCACCCACGGCAAGTGCGGCGAATCCGAACAATTCCCCGACGGCCTTTAATACACTGCCATCAATTTTGCCTTGTGGCGGCATGAAGAATCCACCCAACAATAGGCCGATGGACACCAACAAGCAAATGCAAAACACAATCGCGCATTCGCGGCATTTTTCTTTTAATGGCTTTTCGGTTCCCATTTTACGAAATTGTTATAGTGTAACCATATTGTTCCGTGGCGGCATTATAGGTTGCCGCAATGGAAATTGTCTTATTCAAGGCCGCGCCCAACTTTGTGGAAAGTTCGGTGCAGAAATTGGCGAAGGATTGCGCACTGATAACACCGCCCGCAATGTCTAACGGATAGAATATACTTACATCACAAGGCGTGGTGTACGGGTCGGTAGTGTTATCCGGCTTCCATGCTTCGGTGCCGCTTCCGTCAACATCGGTGTATGCCTTAACGGGTTCATCCAATGTCGATTCAACCGGGGTGGCAAGTTGGAAAATAATGTAAACGCCATCCATCGCGGTTCTAAACGCGGCGGCATCAGTATAGGCCGAATCTCTTATAATAATAGATGCGTAGTTGGTTCTTAATAAAACCGCCTTGTCTAATGTTCCCAAAGACGATAGCCCGGTAGTGGGATGGGCGGCGTATTTACCACAAACAACCTGCATTTTCTCCGAAACACCAATGGCACAACCTGCGGGCGATGCTATAAAGCAAGAATATGTGCCATTATAAGACCAACTCAAATCCCCCATATTCACCCTTACAAACGTGCGTGTTGCCTTCCTTATATATCCATCTGCACCCACCTTCGCGAAATCATAAGCCGAACCAACCCCGTGCGTACCGCCATACGGATAAATGTAATTGTCGTATGTGTCAACCCAACCCGCCGGATTCAAATGCAATGTGGTTTTCTTATAAGGTTCGTATTCGCCGTTTCTGGGGCCGGAAAGGTTGATGCAAATGTCATGGTTGTAGGTTGCGCCGTAGGAGGAGTGCGGGGAAAAACGCATAAAACTTGCACCATTCGGAATATTAAAAACGATGTTCACGCCAAGGTTAGTAGTTGCCCCATCGGGTATAAATTCCTTATTTGCATCATAAAAGCACACACGCGGGCCAACCGTGCCAGCCGACTGCTTATAATAGTAAGAACGCCCGCCTATTACGGGGATATAGTTTTTACTCCGTATTCTGGTGGAATCGGGGACATTAGCCCCCGTTGTGGTGTCAATATACCCCAACTCCCATTCTTCGTCCCACTGATTTAGCCCCGTGGTTTCATAATCTTGCGCCGCAAATGGTATTACTTTGCCCGCGTTATAGGCATAGTAAGGCAATGGGAACATTTTTTCAAAATCCGCAACGGTAGCGGGTTCGTTGCCGGCCCCAAACATCAATGTAAGGTCAACAATATTTATATCCCCCGAAACAATCCCTTCTTCTACTCCAATAACTTGAATAAAGGTTGTATTAGTGGATGAAACCGATGGCGTATAAATGAAAGCGGTTGTCCTTTCCCATGATGGATTTATACCCGCAGTCACATCCCTAAAACGGGCTTGTAGATGGTTTACAGGGTTTGAAATCCTTACAAGATATTTTCGCCCACTTATGACAGAATAATAGCCCGGAACACTTTGTGCCTGTCCCCCCCCTGTATAGTTGACGGAGAAAGAAATATTTGCATCTGCCACCATCTGGTTCCAAACAAGCGATTTACCGCGCAATTCCGAAAAGATGGCATTGCCCCTACCGATTGCGGCCCCGTCCCCGGTCGGACGGAATAGGAACGAACCCGCAAGCGCAACAGGATTCACAACACTTTTCGCGCTTCCGGCAACCAAATTCGGGTAGATACCAACTTTCTTTGCATACTCATTTTCAATCGCGTTCAAGGCATTTTCAATGGCCGATGCAACGGCCATGCTTGAAATCAAATTAGGGCTATCCTCAACCGGAACATCATCAATGGACATGATGTTAAGTTTTGTCCACGACGTGTCATAAATTAAGGCACAAATTTCATCTTCAACCGTTATGCCAAAATTGGGCAAAACCAATTCGCCAACGGCCCCGGACAGGTAAAAAACTTTTTGGTCTAATGTCCCCGGATTCGTGGATGCCCTTGCAACACCCATGAATTGATACCCGCTTCCAAGGGAATTGACCATTGCGACCAGCACTTGTTGCAAGAGGTTGCCGGTTATTTCTTCGTTGCCATTTTGCTTAATTACCGCAACAATGGCGTCTTTTAAGTTCTCGTAATTCATATATCAAAATCGTTATTAAAGTCGTCATTGAAATCGCCGCGAAGGGCTTTGATATAACCCGTGCCAATCTTCTTCGCAACAGTCGCCGTGTCGAATTCTGCCGTTACACCTGCGACATCGCCATTGCTCTCCCATTCGGGAGTGATAAGGAAGGTGTCTAACGAATAGACCTGCCCGTTTTTAGTAATTTGCGCGAAATCCGCCATGCGGACAAAGCGCAACACGTCCAGAAGATATTCGCTTGCAAAGAACGCAAATCTATACCGTTTCTCCGAAATCTGTTTTGTCGGGAAGAAATACCCATCTCTTTCCTCGCCTTCTTCCTCAAAACGATATTCCGGCTTCGCAATGGTTGCATCCAGATACAAGACGTTTTTGAAGGAAGGATTTTTATACACAATCGTGCCGGCATCCATTACGAAATTCTCCGCATCCCACCACTCCAATTTAAGGTATGGCGAAATATCATTTACCACGGTAAAGATTTCCGAATACCACGTGTTCGTTCCATCGGACATTACGGCATAATATTGCCCATTTTCAAAATTGCCTAACACCGGCAGTTGCCCGGGGAATACGATTACGTCATAACCCAAATTTAGGAACGGCACAATGGAAAAGCCCATTTCGGATGGGTCATAATTGCCAACCAATTCGCCTTCCTTTGTGTAAATCGCAAATGATTCAATCCCGGCCGTGGATGTTGTAGCCGCATATAATTTTGGTGAAGCATCGGGATAATCGGCGTTGTAATCTTGTACCCAAAGTTTTGTTGTTCCTGTGGGTAAAACCCAACCGCCGGAAAATAACCCACTTTCATCAAATTGGGCCGTGAATGTTCCCAATACATCGTTATTGTCATTCAAAGCCACGGCCGTAACCATTAGCGGCGCAGTTTCTGGGATGCCCTCAAAATATACCGCATCCACGCCTGAAAGGGATTCAAAGGAATGAATACCGAATTGAGAGCCTGTGGAATCCCAATGTCCATCGGGTGTTAAAACGCCATTATCGTAGTCATCCGATGAAATTTCATTGCCTTTGGTGTATGAAATCAAATGTTCAC
The DNA here is from genome assembly GCA_045597245.1 of Tidjanibacter sp. Taxonomy (GTDB): domain Bacteria; phylum Bacteroidota; class Bacteroidia; order Bacteroidales; family Rikenellaceae; genus Tidjanibacter. The sequence continues at coordinate 35,831 of JAZODY010000111.1, read as the reverse complement.
GCAGCAATTGGAATGGCGGCAGATAACCTGCCGGAGTGAATAACGGATACACACGTTTATATACCCACCAACGGCGGGCATTCTGCTCCTCGATAGACGCATACCAAGGCAGTACGCTTAAATTGTTATTCGGTATCATATTCTAACGTTGCATCTGCTATCCTGCTGGACAAATTTATGGATAATTTTTCAATATTTCCGTTCCCCACCCCGGTTTTTACCAATTTTGTTAAATCAGGGTCAGAGTGAACGGGGAATTTAAGGTTTTGCATCTTCAATCGCTTAACGCCCTGTGCGGTGTAATCTGTGCCGCCGATACGATAGTGCTTCCCCGGCATATCATAAGCATAGTATTGTTGCAGGTAATAGAATGAAGCCCATCCATTCTGCATTTCGAATAGATATTCTTGGGTAGCGACATAGGAATAGGCAATCTTATATTCTCCATTTTCATACTTCGCGCTCAACAGCGCAAAGCCGTCCTGCGATATGGCCGGAGGGTTAAGTAGCATCATATCGAGGTCACTCGTGAAATCCGTGATGCTGATTTCCTCGATGCGTCCCGGCTCGACATACCCAGAAACCATCTCAATCGGGAAACCCTTGAAGAATTCCGATACCTCATCCATCCAACCGAATTGGTATCTTTCGGGCATCTCTGGCTTCTCGAATTGATATTGATTGCGAGCAAAGGCCCAAGGCTTCCCGTTGCGTGAAACCGTCTGCGCGGTCAAGTCTATGCCGATAGCAGGGTCTTGGGCATAACTCCCGCCACGGCGGAAGTATTCCACGTGCTCGAGCCTGAACCTGTTGCCGTCAATCCACCAATAGCAACGATAGCAATCGCGCAGCATATCCAGCACCGAACGCAACGTTATAGGGGCACTTTGCGCAGGTTGTGTATATCGTGTGTTCAGGATGTTCGATTTCGGGGTTATGAAAATCTTTTGGGCATTCTCCGTTATCGGGTTCGTCCCATAAAGAAATTGGCTGAAAATGCTTGTGCCGAAATGCTCCAATTCAGGTGCAATCTGGCCGAGCAAGACCGCAATAACCGATGCGAGCGGATAGGCTGTTTCAATGGTAAATTCCGCCCGGCCCTGATAATCTAATATGGTTTGATTTCCATAAGCATACCAGATGGACACCCCATCCCAATTTGTTCGCCCAGCGGGTTGCGGGACAACACCTCCAGAAGCTGGCGGGCGAACATAATACTGCTCCTTATAACGTCCCCATTCTGTCGGCGTCGAAGAATACTCCAACGAGAATTGGAAAGCACTGGATATATTAAATGGCAAACAACGGGTATAATTTCGATTGTTCTGCACCATATCAGTATCGGGTAATGCTACGGTCGGCGTGCCGTCAATAGATGCTGCGTCACAAACAATACGAGCCCACACTGCGATATTTTGAAGATAAATAATGACATTCCCTGACACTTCCGCGGAGACCGGCGTCAATGTTTGACTATAAGGTATCGGAGGCGGCGGGGTTGTGCTTTGTTGCGTTATAGCCTCCGCCCATAAGATAGTATTGTCTGCGGCCCGCAGTATTTGCCACCTTATACGACGAATTCCCGAAGTCGGTCTGTCTACGATATAACGGAATTTGTAATCGCCGTTTACATAATCAGTCGTTCCGGGCGTTCCCACATCCAGCACCGCGCCGATATATCTATCAGGAATTGTGAGCGAGCCCTGTTGCGTAATTTTGACCACGGTTCGTTCTGCCGCCTTCGCAAAATAGTAGGTCTGCTCCAACGTGGTGGGATTGGTAACCTGTTCGCAATCTTCCTCCCAATACATAGAACCGAGATAACACCCCACGATTTTCGCCCCTGCAATATATGACTGAACGACCGGCCGCTTATCGGCCTTTATCTGTTGCACCGCCGGAGCGAGTTTGATAAGGTCAAATTCGTTGTCCAGCCCTGAAAGGACTTTTGTATAGACGTCTTCCGCATGTGGCTGCACGGTTATGGTCTGCGCATCTTCATCAAAGATGCAATCCGTCTTGTAGAAATACCCGTTCCAATAGTCCGCCCATGTCTGTCCGGCATCATTGGAAATGGTAATATCAAGGAGGAATTTTGCATCGAATGCCTGTGCCATCACAAGCGCGTAATCGTCCCTTTCGAGCTGCAATTTCCCCTCCAATCCGGCACGATAGAACATTTCACCCTGCTCTCGCGCCCAAGTCTTAACAAGGCTATTGCCAAAAATAGGATGAATTTCTTTTATGGTAAGATAGCCGTAGTATTCGAAGGAATTAAACGAACGTGTAAAAGATAACCACGACATGCCTTCGGTATGTATTTTCGCTGTGTAATAAAGGCAGACGGATACTGTGCGGGCAGAAGCTGGAGGGGCGACGGTGCTTGCGGCCCATTCAATAGAAATGAATTCCCCGTCCGCGTCATAAAAGGCAAGTACGAACCACTCATAGGGAGCGTTCGTATTGTCAATCATTTTATATGCTAATCCACCAGAAATGGCGAGGCGCGGGCTGCGGATATAATTATTACTTTGCACCACCTCCCCATCATTGTCATAATAGCCACTTTGCCACCCCGTTGGATTCAAAAGATTAGATGTAGTCCCGGGAACACGGATTTTGAATTTATAGATTGGAAACATAGCACCTAACTTTTAATCTTCCGAGTTAAATTCTTATATCGAATGATGATATTGCCCGCGGTATCAACACTTCGGCTTTCTTCGCCCTGTCGGCGGATTTCGTGCACGTCACGTTCGATGCCCGTCACATCCACGCCTGCCGCCATCGAAAGGGCAATCCCCGCCATCGCGGCATTGGCACGTTGATAGCGGTCTGCGAATGTACCGTTATTGAACGAATTGATGACATCGGGAATGATATGGCGATAGCGATGCGAATTGCGTTTGTTGATAACTGCGAAGAATTCCCCGCCCTCTGCCCGGCGACGTGTGCCGTCACTCTTGCGTCCAAGGTCAATGTCGTGACCGCTCGCATGGCTGCCGCCCTGCAAGAGTTCCACAACACCTTCGCCATATTTCTCGGTCTTAATCCCTGCCACTTCTGCGGCCTTGATTTTCGCAGCCGCGAAACTGCCCCACATTGTCGCAAGGGCTGCAACTGCGAGCGCAGGCCCAACTTCCGGTATGCCGGACAGGGATTTCCAGATATTTGCCGATGCTGTCACAAGACTGGACGTCTGTGTGACGGTATCAATAGCGAGCTGGGCCTTCTGCGCCTTGACTTGCTCGCGTTCCGCCTTGGCGGCATTCTTCTTTGCCAAATCCAGCTCTTTTTGCGCTAATTCAACGCTATGGGCATAACCTGCATTGCGAGCCTCTATTTCAGCATCGAGAGCCTTCTGCGCCGCGTCGACCTGCTCGTCCGCGGCTTCCTTTGCCGCATCGGCGACAGACTTCCACGAATCCACCAGCGACCCGATGGAATCCTTCACAGAGTCGATAGCGGTATTGAGTGCGCTCTGCTGGTCTGCATCGAGGCTGATTCCCAGAAGCTCATAGAGGTTATCATAACCCAGCCGGTCGGCTTCCTTCTTGATGCCCTCGATAGTCTTCTTGATAGCATTTATTTCGTCTTCCGTCATCTTCTCGGCGGCGGTTTCATTTATCTTCAAGATAGTTTCAAGGCGCACTTTTTCCTGCTGCAAACGGAACAGGGTCTTTTGCCGCTCGTTCCTATCTAACAGGTCGAATTCCGCTTGCGCGAGGTCTTGCGACGCTTTCAGGTTACGCTGCGCGAGCTGGGTGTTGAACTTCGCCGTTTCGCGCAGCACCATCGTGTCATATTTCGCGTTTATCGCGGCTTCACTCTGGCGGACGTCTTCGGCCTTTTGTTTGTTTTGCTCAATTTCAATTTCGCGCTGCTTTTGGATATTCGCCAGCCGCAGGGCAAGCATCTCCTGCGTCCCTTCGTCCGTAATGGCTATTTCGAGCTGAATGGCCTGCTGCTCGGCCTGCAAGCGTTGAACCGCGAGCTTTGACACCTCGGCGTTGAACTGCTCGCGCGTCTTGATTGCCTGCTGGTCGTACTTGGCATTGATAGCGGCTTCATCCTGCCGCTCGCTCTCAACCTTCTGACGGTTCTGTTCAAGTTCCAGCTGTCTTTCGGCTTCAACTTTGTCGAGGCGCTTTTGCAGCATCTGGTCTGTGCCGGCTTCCGTCACGGCGATTTCAAGATTGATGGATTCGACCACGGCACGAAGGTCTGCGATGCGCTGCTTGTTGGCCTCCTTCCTTGCGTTTTCGGCTTTCTCTGCCGCCGCTTGTGTATTGCGCTCCGCTTGTGCCGCCGCTTCGGCTGCATCATTTTCAATCTGCATAAGCACAGATGTTGCGGCCTGTTGAACACCGGCAAGTGTTTCTCCTGCGGTTTTCGCCACCAATTGTTTACTGCCAATCCCCAACCATTTATTCAAGAAACCATCAAATTTGGCTTCTTTGGCCGTTTCGCTGGCCTTTTGTGTAAAGTAATCTTGATAATTCTTAATGAATTCCTTCGCCGCTTCTGCGCCATTCTTGGCGTAGTATTCTTGGAATTTTTTGGTGTATTTATCCGCCGATTCCGATATGAATGTGGCTTCGGGGAATAAAACTCCTTGTGTCGCTTGCACTAATTTCGTCAACCAATCAATAGTGGACTTTATTGCGCCATTGGAATTCTGAAACGCCAATGTAAGACCTTCCCACGCGGATTTCAACAATTTCGTCGAACCTTCCACGGTATTCAAACGTTCGGATTGGATGCGTTCCAATTCGCCGCTTACGTCTTCAAGGTTTCCACGGAGTTCCCGTGCAGATTCCGCCCCCGACAAAAGGGCCGAAAATGCCGCAACACTGCGTTTGTCCGTCAGTTCCAGCGCTTCATTCAGGTTCGTGCCGGCATCACGCAGTTTGATAAGGCCATCGATAATCTCTTCGAAAGACTTTGCCGGTCCCCCAAGGGATTTGGCCAATTTGCCGTTCGCATTGGCGAGGTTCAGCAAGATATTTCTCGCGGCGGTCGCAGCCGTCGACGCGTCGAAACCTGCATTCGCAAGAGCGCCCAGAAGGGCCGTTGCATCTTTAATCGTAAGCCCAAATGCATTTGCAACCGGGAACACTGTACCGATTGATTGTTTGATACGGTCAAAATTCAATGCTGAATTATTTGTCGCCACGGCTAATGTCGCAAGCACGTCTTCGGTGTCTGCGCTGGTTAATCCGAAAGCCCGCAAAGCGGAGCCAGCCACCTCGGCTGCATCACCAAGGTTCGCCCCAACAGCCGTCGCAAATTGCAATACGTATTTCTGCATAGCGATTATAGACCCCTGCCCGAAACCAAGTTTTGCAAGGGCCGTTTGCAAATCCGTTACCTGACTTGCGGTGTATTCAGTCGTGCGGCCAAGTTGCAAAGCGGAATCCGTAAGGGCTTTCATTTCATTCCGCGTCACACCCAAGATGGTGGACAGGTTCGCGTTCGCCTGTTCGAATTCGGCATTCTTCTTCACAATTGAAGTGAACGCCTTTGCGAGTGCAAGCAACATCGCCACGACACCCAGCCCCACAACGGCAAGCCCCTGCAACGCCTTGGCTGCGCCGGGGGCCGATGATTGCGCTATGCCTTTGAGTTGCTCCTGCGTCCGGGAAAGGCCGCTGACGATACGCCCTATCGGACCGGGCAGACCTTTCAGCGCATTTTCGTAGTGGCCTACTTCAAGGGTATATTTCCCGGTCGCTTTTTGCAGGCGAGACATCTCCTCATAAATCTGCCGCGTTTCCTGTTCGAGCTTGCGCCCGGCCTCCGTCCCCTGCCGCTCTGCTGCGGACATCTCATTAAGACGGATTTTGTTCAGGCGGTATTGTGCCGAAAGACGATTATATGACCCCTCTTTAGCGTTGTTCAATTCAACAACGAGCTTATCTATGCGCTGCTCCTCTTTAACAGCTTGAATGACCTCCTGCCTGCGGCGGTACACTTCACGCTCCGCTACATCGGTCTTCTCGTATGCGCGTGCGAGCTTTTCGCTCTCGGTGGCGAGCGCCGCAATACGTTGCCGCTGCTCGTCTGTTGCGCCTGAAAGGCTCTGCATGCTCTTGGCCGCATCTGCCGCAGCGCTCTGGATTTTTGCTTTGGCGGCGTCGTATGTGCTGATAAGGTCATTGAGCTGCGCAATGAGGTTAATTATCGCATTATCCGGGGCAACAAGGTCGGAGTATTTTATGGGATTCGGATTGTCCATACTTATTTTCCTTAAAATTGCCGTCTGGCGGCGTTATAATAGTTCGATGATAAATTATACTGCTCGGTGCTTTAATCGTTCTTAAATCGCCTCTTTTGCGCGTTCTCGGCCTTCTTCGCCCGTTCCTTCGCAAATTCGAATGCGTTGTAGAACTCCAAGACCGTGTATTTCTTCGGGTCGATGTGCAACTGCTCCGACAGGGCAAGACAAAGATTTTCGAATTGCTTGTCGAACTGCACCTCCACACCTGCCGAACCTGTAAAGGTCTGGGGATTGGAGTAGGTAATCAGTGCGGTGGTCAGTTTCTCCACTTCCGGCACCTCGGCCGGGGAACTCTTGCCCGCAATGATTGCGTCCAACATTGCTAAAGAGCGTTTCCGCAGGAGGTCGTAGTATTCCTTCACCACCGAATCGTCAAAGAGCGCAGGGAAATACAGCGTCAGGTCTTGCTCGATTTTTTTTTTGACCGCATCCAGCTGTGCGGCAAACTCATTCGCGGGAACATCCGCAAGAGCAGCGGAAATCTTTTCCAGTGCGTCGTCCGTGATTTCGTCACAGGGCTTCCCGTCAAGGCGCGTAATCAATGCGGCGAAGGCACGCATCTTCGGGGACAGTCCGTTCTGTATCAGATAGACACTTTGCCGCAGGTTTTCCAGCTCTTGCGCGGCCTGTTCGGTCTTGCCCAAGGACAGGAAGCGCTTCGTCTTCTCGATGCGCCGGTCAAAGGCTGTTATATCCGCCCCCACCCCGGCATCGACGAGGAGCAATTTCTGATATTTATGGAAACGCACAATCGGCAGTTCGTCGATTGTGTCGTACATTTCCACTGTGTGTTTGCCTAATTTAATTTTTACCATAATTCCCGACAGATTAGTGTTGAGCAAACCGGCACGAGGAGCAAAACCCACTCGCCCGTCGCTATGGACAAAATTAATGAAATAATCACGGAAACCCACCACGAGCAACAAAACTTGCAGTTAAATAGTTTTTCGAAGAATTCATTCGGTGCGTGGACCTGCAACCACTCCATCCAGCCCCATTTGACGGCAAGCGACAGGCAAAAGGCCGCAGCGAATGACACGATAAGAGCCCAAAGGACAAAGACAGCGAGTTTTGTTACCATACCAGAATCCACACTAAAAGTCCACAAACAATATATTGCCATTCCGGGCGGTCGGTCGGGTTATCGAGGTCGACGTCCCGCGTCCTGTCCCTTTCGATGCCTGCGAAATACAGAGCATTGTGGCAGAGCCATTCCATTTTCATAGAAAAGAATGACCGTTCGAATACTTTAGTATCGCGCTTGTTCTCACGCTTTATCTGCTCCAGAACCGGGCGCATATTCTTCTTACGTACCCTATAAGAGTTGTAAATCGTCAGGCAATCCGGCCCGAGATTATAGTTCGGCATTGTTATTCCACGCATAATTCTTCGTATTCAAGCGTTCCTTCAAAACGGAAACCCGCGAACGGGTGCATAAGGAACTGATTGTCGATTTCAGACAGGGTGTAACCCCGATAGATATTCTCAGCCCGCTCATAGATGCGATTCACAGCCACGCGCCCCTGCCGCAAGTGCCAGCCGGTGCGCCCGGAGAGAAGCCGCAGGATGTCGGCTTTTATCCTCTCGGTGTTACGATTGCTTGCGGTGTCGTATACCCGCGTAAGGTCGAACCAGACAATAAGGCTGAATGGTGCCCGGACTTCCCGCGCCCACGGCCCTGCGTCGATGGTCTGCGGGTCGTCAATCTCAAAGAATGAGAAGTTCCCAATCTTCGCGTCCGGGGATACTTCGATATAATCGTTCGGGCCATGTCCACGCCAGCCGCCGCAGAAGACATTCGGCACGATGATTCGTTTGCCGCTGATTTCTTTCGTCAGGCGCTGCGCCCGGCCGAAAGCCGCGTCGAGCCACGGGAGCCCGTCCACGAGCCCGGTCTGTATCTGCGCAATAACCTCATCGAGCATGACGGGGTTAGGAATTACGGGTGCATTAGTTTGTGACATAGAGTTGAGATTTTATTTCTTGCATGAGTTCCGCCAGAGCACCGCGCTCGGCAAAGAGTTCATTCCACTTATCCGCCATCAGCCCGAATGTCCCCAGCCCGTATTTCGCCACAATCTCGCGCGAATACGGTGTCGTTCCCCTGACGGACAGCGCGTCAAAGCCGAATTCCACCCCGAGTTCGGAATGGAACGTGCCGTCAACATACAGGTTCGGGGCATCGGGGTTTCGTTCAACCGAGTACGGATAAGCTATTGCGTCACGTTTCCAAGCCGCATAACGCCCGGCGGATTCAACGGAATAGAAACGGCCCTTCGGCTTGAGGTCTTCGGAATAGTAGGGGCGAATATCTTCCCCGCTGGACGACAGGCCCTGTAACAGTTGGATGCGCTGCAATTCGAGGATGTCTTCGCGGTGCCGGACAATGACATCGCGAACCAGCGCCCCGGATTGCAGACCGGCATTCACTGCCTCCACGCGGGAGAGTAAGTCGTCAAGTATTCCCATTTTCTCAAATTTGGCCGTTTTCGTGCGATTTAAGAGCGATGAACGGAATTTATATATGATTTATTGTCTTTTGTCTTCGCGGCTCTCTCGTGCGATTTATCGCGAAAATTACACTGTTCGATAGCTCACCCCGTGATTGTTGCATTGCAGACAGATACGGTCGAGCCCGCGCGTGTCAAGCGAAAGGGCCTTGTATGCTTCTTTCAGCGCAAGCCCAAGCCCGGAGGCGCGTCCCTGCGGGTTGCCGTCCAGCTCGTAGAGGATTTGGTCGCGGGTGACATTGACCTGATTGCGGTTCACGCGCACATCGGGATTCATCGCTATCGTCCGCAGCACATCCACCGCCACCTGCTTCTGAATGACCGTCGCGAAGATACTGCGCTGCGCAATGATGAAATCCGTGAGGTCGCACCCGACGGAAATTTCCACGTTCAGCCCGTAGTTCATCGTATTGGTATAACCCAGCTCACCGATGTCGAACATTTCGGGATACTGCGCGAAGTCTGCCGGGGCATGGATGCAGAACGGTGACACTTGCAGATATTTCGTTATCTCGCGCCACGATTCGATGCTTCCGCCCAGACAGGTCTGGCACGGTTCCTTCGACCAGTCCTTCGATACGTTCAGGGCCTGCATCCCGAAGGGCAGGTCGTTCTGATTGTAGCAAAGGAACCACGCGCCGCCGGAATCATTGCCTGCGCCGTCCTTGCTGGCGATATAAGGCAGATAAATCGGCTCCGCCGGAGTGAACCATTGGAAACCGCCTTTTTCGTTCGTGAAATTCAGTTCGATAGTGCGCATTGGCGCAACCTGCGAGGAGTGGAACAGATAGAGGGTTATCTTGCCCGTTGCCCCGACCATCTGCAAGCCGATGCGTTCAATCTTCGTCGTTACGCCCATTGAGCGCACAGGCACAATCTCAAAGCCTACAATCTTCCCTGTCGGGTCGATGGTCGCCTGTAACCGTGCCGCACCGTCAAAGAATGTCCTGCGCTCCACGAGGTCGCGGGTTTCCTGCCGGAGTTGCTTGTCGGTCAGGAAATTCTGTATCGTGGTATTGATGCCGTTGACCGTGAGCTGACGCACGAAGTCGCTCTCCATATTCCATACGACCCAAGGACTTTCGCCCCCGAAGTCGTTATTGAAATCCATATTGAAGTCCGACGGCTTCGGCTCCTGCCCGACGTTATCGCGGTTCGCAATCCAGACACGCCCCTCATGGCGCACCTTGAAACCAACCTTATATTGCAGTATCTCGTTCCACGCGGGGTATTGAAAAAGATAATCATCCGGCATGATTGCACGGATGTTTGCAAGCGTCACGAGCGGATGCGCCCCTTGAAAAGTCAGACCACTCTCGGACTCGCAGAGCACTTTGTCAATCCTGTGTTCTGGGTTGTATTCCTGCTGCCACCCCACGACGGGCAACAGGGCTTTTTGAATTTCATGCAATCGTACCATGTCTCTTTCTCTTTAATGAAAAACGAGGACGGGGTTTTTATCGTCCCGTCCCCGCTGATTAAGGATGTGCCTTTCGACTACTCGGTCACGGCCTGCGTGGGCACCGGGTTGTCCTCGGTGTTCATCACGACGACGGGCTTTGCGAACGGTGTTGCGGTCGGGCTGGCGACCTCCACCTTGAAGATAGGATTCGCAACGGTTGCGGGAGCGCTGTTGTACGCTACGAGGAAGGCGATGTCGACGGAGAACCCGAAGTATTCCTTCACGTTGCAGACCATATCGGCGGAAGCGTCACCGGCGATGCTGCTCTGGTCGCCTACCGCAGTGTAGTAGTGGGAACCTACGGGCAGGTCAATGTAGGGCAGACGCACTACATCCCACTCGTGGAAGTTCGCACGGGTGCGGTTGCGGGCCTCACGGTCGACGCGGGTAAGGACGCCCACATTGCCGTCGGCGACGATATAACCGGTTGCGAAGACGCCGCTGCCGTTTACGATATTGTTGGTGTAGTGGAACACCTTATTATCGTATTCGAGGCGCTTGTTGACATCGTTGTAGATGTCGTGCTCGGCCATCTTGCGGACGAGGGAATCGAAACCTGCGCCACCGATGACGTGCAGCATTTCGGGATATGCGTTGGCACGCATCATCGCGTTCATGTCTGCAAGGAACTCCATGCGGGCTTCCCACGGAATCTGCACGGTGTTCGCGGTCACGGTGTAATAGAGCTGGTCCTTGAAGACCTGCGACTTGTTGGCTTCGAGGGCTGCGATAGCCTGCACATCCATCGCGGTTGCGAGAGCGCGGCAAATCTTCTCCATCTTGCGGGCGAAGTCATGCTCGTACGAAATCTCGTTGTTGCGATAGAGCTGGGGAACCATCGTGAAGCCGACTGCGAGAGTGACCCAGTTGATGGTATAAAGGGCGGAGGTGTTCTCGTCGTCTGCGATGACGCAGGAACGGACGTTGGACACGGTTACGTCGCCATCGTAGTTGATGACAGGCACCTGCACGGTGTTGCCGATGCTCTCGAAAGCGCGGTCGCGCAGGTTGGGGTTGATGATGGAATTTGCGGCATTGGTCTGCTCGATGAAGAAGTCCAGTGCACCGTATTCCAACGGGCGGGCCATATTACGGTCAAGTTCCGGATTTTCGACACGCCAATTTTGCAAACGGGTTGCTACAAGTGACATAATGAAAAGTGTTTAATTGTTACTATTGACCGGGCTGACCCTTTGCCCCGGTGGAATTGTTCTTTGTTTAGCGGACTGGGAGTTTCTTCAGGAGTTCCGCATTCTCCTTCCAAGCGGCGGCCATCGCTTCTTCGAATTCTTTCGAGCCGTTGACCTTGCCCTGTGCCATCAGCCCCTTGGCGATGATTTCATGAGCTTCCTCTTGGGTGCGTGCGCCGGAAATATCCACTCCCGTACCTGTTCCGCCACCGTTGCCGCCTTGCGTGCCTGCGCCTGTCTGCTGACGGCCTTCATCAAGGACGCCCATTGCTTTCAGCTCGCGGGCAACAAGTTCCGATGCGGTGTAAGGACGGAGGTTGTTTTCCGGGTTGCGCATGATTGTACCGTTTTCCGTGAAAGCGAGAATCTTGCCGTTCGCACCGTCGTCGATGTATTGGGGATTCATTCCCTTTACCTTTCCGACAGCTTGTGACAGAAGGACAGCCGTTGCGCTGGCGGGCAGTTCGGGCTTGAACTTGATGCCTCCTGCGATGTTCGAGAACTCACTGCTGATTTTTGCATCGAACAGCGCTTTCTCGTGCGCTGCCTTCTCGGTGTCGAACCTCTGTTTCAGTTCGCCATATTCACGGGTGACATTCGCGAGGTCGGCTTTCGCCGCGTCAAGTGCCCTGCGAGTTTCAGCATCAGCGCCACCCTTTGCGATGATACCTTCCAGACGGGTTTTCTCCTTTGTCAGTTCGGCCACCTGATTTTGCAGCTCGGCAGCATTGCCGGCTTGCCCCTTGATTTCGCCAATCACTCGTTTGGCATAGTCGTAGGTCTTCTCGGTACCGTTCTTCGCGATACCGGACGCGGCAAGAATGTCTGCGTCCAGTCCGCCATAGATTTCACCCGTCTTCTGCCCGATAACGGCGGTTTCGTCGTTCTGGGACATCTCTACGATTGCATTGACCTGCTCGTCTGTGAGGCCCGCCAATCCGGCGTTCGCTCTCAATAGTTCGGTTGTAAGTGCCATAATTCTTTCCCTTTGAATTTTTGGTTAATTGTCTTTCCGTATCGCAAAGGTGTTATTTCTTCCCTTTGCCCGTTTCGGCGTTTCCTTTGCCCGTTTCGGCGTTTCCTTTGTCCTTCTCGGTCTTGGCTGCGTCACGCTCTGCAAGTGCTTTCGCTACTGCGGCTGCGACGGCATCGTCGAAACGTTTTTGGTCGGCTGCGGCCTTCTCCTCGGCCTTGGCCTTTGCTGCCTTCTCGGCTGCGGCCTGATGCTCCTTTATCCAAGCATTCGGGTCATGGAGGATTGTGACCGTATAACCCTGCTTGCGGAGGCTTGACAGGACGTGCGCTTCGAAGATTTTCTTTTCGAACTTCTGCACACGCGGCTGGGAAAGGCGCTTGCCGGTCTTGGCGTCGAATTGCTTCACCTCGATAACGGCGTGGTAGTAACGCTCCTCCCCTGCGGGAACGATGTAGTTCTCTGCGGTCAGATTTTCGATTGCGGTGTCTCGCCCATCTTTTGTAATCATACTCTTTCGGTATTAAATTAAACATTCGCCGGTTGCGGCTTCTGCTCCTCGGCATAACGTCCGAACTCGGCTGTAATAGTATCTATCTTGCGCTGGTAGGGAATGTCCTTGCCAAAGTCAACGATATTCATGTTTTCGCGCTCGAAACGACGCACAAAGTTAGGAAAATTTAACTTAATTCGCATCTGCTGCTCGGAAATGATTCCGTCCTTATACAGGGTTATCACTTCATCGCGGGTCAGATGCCGCAGCGGTTCAAGCTCGGACAGAATGAGCATGCGGCGCAACTGCATCGGGTCATTGCGATATTCCGTTTCAAGGATGCGGTTCAGCATCACATCCAGTTCGGCTTCCGGGGCACCGGCTTCCTTCGCGGCCTTGTACTGCTGGCGCAGCTCGTCGGCGGTGTAAAGGAAGAATTCCGTCCCGTAATTGATTTTTGCGGTCAGGAAAGATTTCCCGTAACGCAGACGGCACACCGTCGCATCGACCCATTCCTGCGCGGCTTCAAAGCCCCGCTTCACACGGTTCAGCACGGTCGTCACGCTTTCGAAGTTCGCACGCACCTGCTGCTCATTGAAAGCATCGCGGTCAGTGACGATTTCGTCCTGACCAACTACCGATGTGATGATGTCTTCACGCAGCCGCTTCTCCTCATCGACATTATAGTCAAGGGCCTCGCGGTCAACGGTCAGCAACTGCACCGGATTACGAAGGTCGGGCTGACCCTCCTCTGCGGAGGGGACGGGGATTTCTACGAATGACCCCGCGCCGATGATGCGTTTATTCCCGCACTTCGGGCAGCGCATGAGAAGTCCGGCCATATCCAGACGGTAGCGGCCTTGCTTGTCACGCAGGAAACCACCGTCGCAGTAGTCGCCATTCTCCGCATTGCTGAAATCGCATTTCTGCTCATAACCCGAAAGGATAGGATATGCGCCCATGAGGTCGAGCTGGCGCTTGGAGATGTGGAAGAATTCGAACCAATCCAGCGACTCCAACTCTGCCGACAGGGGGGAAGCCTTTACATCCGGCTCGTCCAGCGATATGGGCTCATTCCAGAAGAAGCGGGCCGGGCAATAGCCGAGGTCATGCTCCGTTTCAAGTTCCGGCGCTCCGTCGATGCGGCCCGTGTGTTTCTTGTCGTCCCAGACGCGGTAATAGGTGTCGTCCAAGACTACAATCTTATCACGGCGGCGGAACACGATGAAATCCATCTGCCCCGTCGTTGCGTCGGCCTTGTAAGTAATGACGTCATCTATCGGAAGCCAATAGAAATACGGTTCCGGCAGCGGGGTGCGCTGCTCGCGGGCAATATCGACTATCAGGACAGAATTGATTTCGCTCTTGAAGAACTCCCAGCCTTTGGTCGCCCAGACATTCGGCTCATCGAGTTTATTCAGGCGATAATCTTCCCAGTCATCGCGCTGCGCGGAATTAACGAATTGGTAGTTGTAAACAGGATTGCGCCCGTCGAAGATGCGGCTCAACTTGTCAAAGCACGTTTCCGTTATCTCATTTGTTTTGATGGGATAACGGAAAAGCGCCTTGAACAGTACGAATTTGTCGTGCGGCAAGATATTCTCTACCATTGCCAGAAATTGTGTCAATGGTATCGAGATATAAGGGGAATTGAATGTCGTTACGCGCTTGACCGTGTGAAACTTTATACGCATTTGATGCAGTTTCGCACGGGTCAAGGTAGCGGAACGTTTATTCTTTTCTATCTCCCTTCTTATCCTGTCGACGTCGTATGGCATAATCCACAAATTCGAATTTAGAACCTTCCGGCAGTTTCCAGCCGCCGTTTCTGGGCATTTTCAGCAATCGTTCTGCGTGGGACAGCTCAAAGTCCCGAGTGACGCCGTTAGCAACCAACGTCACCGTGGTTGTCTTGGCGTTCATTTACTCTGCGGGAATAAGGTCGGTGAGCGGGTTGAAATCGTCCGGCGTGATGATTGCGAGGTCGTCGGAATAGTTGTCGGGATACAGCCAAGAGATGGCATTGGAGTCCTTCGCGTCGAAGTTCCCGTGTATCTTCGAACCGATGAACAGGGAACGGATGGGAATGGGATAATAGGTGGTCGGGACGTCTTGGTCCTGAATGGCCTCAATCTTTCCGTTTTCGTCGAAAAGGAATACGCCGAGGTTGCCGGCTTGTGCCTCGCATTCGAGTTCCTTCATGGTCTTGATGACGCTTTGAGGAACGGAACGGAGCGAGCCGTCGAATTGGACGGGATTGCCACCGAGCACCTGTGCGATACCGCCGAGGTCATCGTTGCCACCGCTGGAGCGGCGTGCGTCGCCGCCGGAATCAGCAGGAGCATTGATGTAAGGGGATACCACAATCTTTGTGCCGTTAGCGGCAGCGAGAAGGGCGGTCCAAGTCGCGAGTTTCGTGATGGTGGGAGCAAGAGGAGTTCCAGTTCCTACCATTGCGTTTCTTGTTCCGTCTGCTTGGCGCAGGCGCTGGAAGGCGACTTTCTGGATTTGGCCGAAATTTTCCGGGCAAGTCACATTCGGGATAGTGGGAATTGCAGCGGCGGCCGGGCATTGACAAAGTAAAGACATAAACGTTTAGAATTTAGTTGTTAATGATTATCGAACGGCTGACCCTTTGCCGCTTTACTGTGCAAATGTAGTTATTTTTTTGAGAAATCGCATCTTTCGCACACAAAGACGAAAAACGTATAATTTACCACAGAAATCCTTCGCGGCTCTTAAAACGCACGAGAATGGCCTTAATGGACAACCACGCCACGGTTCGCGGCTGCATACGGGCGGGTGTTGCCGTCCGCAATCTCCTTTTCATAAATTCCTGTCAAGCCGTCGGCATCATCGTCGTGGGCGTTCGCGTCAAACTTCCGCAGGAAGCTCGTGATATGTGCATGGAATTTGGCGTAACGTGTCTCCCAGCCAAAGGGCATAATAATATGCTGATTGACAAACGGGGCATTCGTAATGATACGGCTCTCCTTATTAGCGCCCTGATAGAACGGCACAGTAAGCGCCCGGACTTTCTTGCGGATTATCTTCTCAAACTGACTGCCACCGTTATTGCTCTCGACCCATGCTTTCTGTACGTTGTTCGTATTTATGAGGCGCGGCACGGTTACGGTCGTCACCTCGGTGGATTCATCCGTGAATTCTATGTCTGTAATCAGCGCGAACAGCAGAGGCTCAAATCGCTTCATGTGCTCATTCCAAATTTGATTGTCGCTCCTGTAAATGTCGTACGATGCGGTGAACAGGAAGTCATCGCCTTCGTCTGCAACGTCCACATAACACCCCGAGCGAACGTATTGCCCCCATTCGGATTTTTCCACCCAAGTCTTGAACGGCTGATATAGTTTGTTATCCGCATTGCCGGGGTCACCTTGGTGCAGGCATTGGAAGCCCACTGGGTCAAGGGCCTTCTGGGCGAGGAGCCTTTCAAGCGAATGCCGCTCCGGCCAAAGGGCTGCGCCCGGCTCGCGTCCATCTATCTCATTCGGCGGCCCTGTTTTGATGGCTTCGAAGTTCACGAGCACCCATGCCGAATCCGGCACGTTTTCAAAATCCGCCCAGCTCTGCGCAATCCGTACGTCTTCGGTTTCAATGAGCTTGCCGATTATATCCTCCGAGTGCCAGCGGGTGAAGACTATCAGTTGCTGACTATCGTTGTGCAAACGAGTACGGGCGACCTTCGTGTACCAATCCCACGACCCGGTGCGAATCTGCGGTGAGTTTGCCTCCTGCGCGTCCTTATACAGGTCGTCGAATATCATCACGTCCACGGTCTTGGAAGTCAGGGAGCCACCACGACCCACAACACGAAGCGAACCCGTGTGCCCGAGGATTTCAAATACATCGCTATTGCGAAGATAGTTGTTCGCAATCGTGACGACATTTGACCCGTTGAGTTGCGTGTCGGGAAAAAGGGCGCGATAGGCTTCTGTGTCGATGAGCCGCTGCACATCGCGGTTGAAGTCCTTTGCAATCGTGGCGGCATAGGAACAGATTGCCACTTTGAGGTCTGGGTTTAGTCCCAACATCATCGCCGGCAGGAAGCGGCTACTTCCTTGTGACTTTCCGTGCTGGGGAGGGGCTTGTATGATTAAGTTCTTAACTTTCCCCTGTGCGAAGATGTCCAGCACCTTGTAATAGGCGATATGAAAGGGCGTCGGCTGGAACTTGCTATCCATATACTGCGCGAACCAAATGAGTTTTCGCCGGGCTCCCTCCTGCAAGAACAATTCAGGATGCTCGGCGAGTGCTCGCGTTATGTGCATGGTGTCAATGTCCATTGAAATGCTTCTTTAAGTCCATTTCCAGCACGACTTCATCATAATCTTTATCGGTCTGCACAAAGCCGCGCCTCTCATACCATTCGCGTTGCCAGCTGTTCTTTTCCTCTACCCAGAGCCGCAGTATCTTTGCGCCCATCTTCACCGCTCTCATTATGGCTATATCTAACAGGCGATTCCCCAGTCCCTGCTGGCGCATTGCATCAAATACAATTAGGTTGGTTAGCCAAGCCACGGATTTGTCTTCGTCTTCAACTGATACACGGCACAAGCCGAACCCCTCTGCTACTACAATAGTTTCGGCCCGGCCCCAAGACCATTTGTTTTGATGCAAAATATATCCCATATCACAAAGAAATTACCGGCTTCAAGTAAATAAACGCTATCACTACGAAAACAGCACAGATAAGACCTATAAAAAATCCCAAAGCAAAATCATTATAATCTTCTTTCTTTTCCATGTTATTTGCCGTTTATCGAATCTATAACCTGTGCCAACAATTCGTCCGGCACTCGTGCCAGCGATACGTCAGTCTTTGCTTCGGTTTCAATCTTTCCGGACAGCTCGTTGCTCACTCGGTTCTGCCAATGCTCCGGGTCACGGTTACAGAGGGCAAAGATTACCGCCGTGGCATTCGGCAGCACCTTCTTCGTGGTGCGAGTTTGCTTCTTTATGCGCGGTGCTGTTGGGTCGTGGGGGTCTTGCTCATACTCCGTCTTGACCTCCTCATATTCACAACCGACTATCAGTGTTTTCAGGGATTTCTTTGCATCGGATAGAATGCCGTTCAATTCCCATTCCTGATATTCGGCCCGAGACCTTTTAACACCTTCGGAAAACTCCGGCTTTGATTTCAGCCATTCATAGAAGGTGTCGATATTTATGCCGGCTTTTGCAGCCGCCATGTCGTTCGTATCGCCGGAGCGCAGCGCATCGAAAATTTTAGCAGTTGTTTCCGGGGTGTATTTCGTTGGTCGTGCCATATTATTTCCTCCCTTTGAAACGATATATTATATCCCCATTGTCATCGTGGCCATCGGGAACAATAACACCAAAGAAAAGTTTATAAGGACTGTTCCCTGATTTTGGTGTGTTCCAGAGATAGTGCATATAATCGGTTAGTGACATGCCGTCAAATTTTGCACGATTCTCCGACGAACCACAATTGAAGCCTTGTGCTCTTGCATAAGGCACTTTGCTGAATATTGCCCGGTTATCTTCTTCTATATCGCTCCAGCGCACTGTACCTTTTTCTTTGGCGATTTGCAGCGCTTGACAGAATTGTCCTTTGGCATAATTCCAATCTTTGCTTAATCCACAACACGACCCGTTACAGCAAAGTTCTTTCCAGTGTGCATCGGAAACATAGAACCGCAAGCCCAATTGCTTGCATAAAGCATCCATATTTGCATAAAAAGGCTTCTTGACTTGCTCACTCAATCGCAAATAACCCGTTCCCGGACTATGTTTGATATAGAAGTCATACAGGTCGAAACCACATAATTGATTGATAGTCGGCATTGCCTGACGAAGCGTAAGGCTGCGGCGCTCAATACAGAGGAATTCCGTGCTGACAGCAGTAGCCCCCGCATCAGCGGCATCTTTTATAAGGTCCAGATATGTCGGGGTGCTGATTCCAAGGATAAAAGGTCTTAATCGAAGTGTCGCACCACCGGCATCGGCTTTGGCTATCCGCTCAATTGCTTTGAGCCTTTCTTTCGGACTTGGCACCCCCCTTTCAATTATACGAGCTTTCTTTTCGTCGGCAGTAATGATTGAAAATTTGAAATTCCAATTCTTTTGTCCTTGTATGAGTTCCATGTATTTCGGGTCGAGCGTGAAGAATGTACCCTTCGTACTGAAACAGAGCGGGTAATCAATTTCCTTGAAGAATCGAAGAAGCTCAAGTGTCCGGCCATGTTTCTGCTCAAAGCCATCGAATTCATCCGAAAGGCCGCCCCACTGCATGACGCGGCGCTGCTTGATATAGTCGGCAAATTGACCTGCGTGCTCGTCTGGATTGAGGAACATCTTCTTTATTCTTTCCACATTGACGGCCTTTACTTCTTTATTGAGATAGGCGTCCTTTGCCCCTCCAAGGGCACGCTGATATTGACTGAAACAATAAAGGCAGCCGAACGCACAATTCGAATAAGTGTCGAATGTCATCGGCATACTGCAATCAACAAGTTCTGTCGTCCATCGTGGACTTCCGTAATCTGTCATATATTAAATCATTTTTATTTCACCCGGTCTTTGAGGGTCGGCCTTTATAATGCCGGCATATTCTTCCAAAAGCCTATTTGCAAATTTGCTTTCGCTTTGTTTTTTTCGCACTTCGGTACACCCTCCGGGAGCACGAAAATTTGTTCGTGGCGCTAACATACAAAATTTTAATATCCGCTCACCCTGTTGCATTGCACGAAGCGACAATTCGTAGTCTTCTTTCAGGGCAAATTCTTCATCAAAATAGAGTTCTTTACCACCACCGACGAAACCCATAACGCAACCAGCAAGGATTATATTTTGCAAAACTTTTGTCTTCATGAAAAGAGGATTGTCAAGGGCGTTTATGCCCCAAAGACTCGCTTCTTTTTTCGAGGCGTATTCAAAGAGAGACGATAAAATAGTTATCAATTCTTCCCCCTTTAATTTCCGTGTGATGGCATGTTTTCTATCCCCCTCTTTTGTCAAAAGTAAAAGATAATCAATATCGTCGTCAAACATCACGATGTCTTCCCCGGGATATTTGGCCCGCAGATAACGCAATCCATTATTGCGATTGCCAGCAACATTTGTGGCGGGCGCATAATGTAAATCGCAACCAAATTTCTTATAACTTTCAATATCTGCGTCATCTTGCAGAGAGATAGTGATGTCAGTTGCGGATATGCCACAAATACCGCACAAATAATGCACGGTCTTCATTCTATCCGCACGATGATATGATGGAATTAGGATTCGCATATTTCTTCGAATCGGTATAATACTTTTTTAACAGCATCCAGATGAAGGAATTCTGCAATTTTTTGCTTGTCTTCCGACGCGAAAGTTATGATAATTCTTTCCCGGGCCAATGACCCTTCCTCGTTCAAGATTTCTGCAAGTTCTTTTTCCTCCCCCAATCCCGCTAATTCTGGGATTGTTGTCTTGACGAATTCTTCGGCGTCCCATGTCACCCCGGTTCCCCAAGATTTAACAATCTCCCCCCCCCATTGGGCTGCTATTGCTGCGAGTTTTTTCGGACTCCATTCCCCGGAATGGGTGTTATCGCGCACCATTATTTCATCCTCTTGCTCCTCGGTAAGCCCTGTCAGCAGAATTGTAGGAACTTGCTCTAAACCGAGGAGACGGGCCGCTTCGGAACGCCTTTCACCAGCGATGATGACGAGTTCGCCCGTTCTGTCAGATAGAAGAATTGGACGGGCTTCAAAAAACATCCCGTTCTTTTTGATGCTTTCGGCGAGATTAGTGGTTTCTTCGGGATTTGGGTCACGGGGGTTCTTCGGATTCGGTTTTAAGTCCGCGAGTTTACGATAGACGATTTCCAACATAAGCAGTTATTTTTATTAGTTTTCCGTTTTAAGAGCGATGAACGCTCTTAGTGATATACTTTATTGCTTTGCCCCTTAACGGGCAGGAAATCGCCTAAAAATGGTCGTTACCCTTGCAACCGTTAAGACAGAGGCAAAGGTAACAAAAATTTTTATTATTTGAACATTTAGTCGTAGCGACCCCGCGTATCAGCCATCGGGATTTGTTTCGGGTATTCCATTTATGCTGCTATATTCAGGATGTATTTTGCCGCTTTCTCGGCGCGGGCCGCGGCCCAGACAAGCATCTTAATATCCTTTTTCAAGGCCGCAATCCAACTTTGCAGATATGCAACGGAATTGCTGAATGCCCTTTCGTCCTTGATACCCGTAATGTCACAGAGCATTGCCGCGCCCATTTCCGCAACAAGTTCCTCGCGGGAGTAGGATTCGTTCCCGAAGAAAGAATTTGCATTGTCGGATTCCCTATTGCAGCGGGATGCCTTCATGGTCGAGTGGGTAAGCTCGTGGAATGCCGTGGAATAGTATTCGGATATATTCTCGAATTGTCCCGGCATGGGAACAACGACCTTATCTTCCGACGGGGAATAATATGCGCGATTGCTGGGCTGGTCGTTAACGAAGCGCAGCCCCACTTCTCTTGCTACGTAATCCATTATGACAGCATCCGCAGTCACGTCCATTTCGATATTATCGTTGTGGGGTTCTGTGCCTATCTTGGTGGGGATGCCTTCGGTGTCGTTGAGATGGAAGACATTATAGTATTTGAGCAGCGGATAGGAGTGCTTTTCATCTTCGCCGGTTTCTTCGTTCTTTTTTACGAATTCAACCTTCGTATAGAACACAACGAAACGAGCTTTCGCGCCTTTCTTGATTTTGCCGCCGAGTTCCTTAATCTGGTTGTAGGTGAGATATTCACCCGGCTCACCGAGGAGCCACTGATTGAGTAGAGAATATGCGCGGCGCGTGACGTATGATATTGCCATATCCTCCGTTCCTGCACCTTTCAGACCTTTCCACGGTTTCTTCCAAGGAATAATGCCGTTTTGCATCATCTTGACGATGCGGTCTGTTACCATTTGATAAACATTGATTGAATTGTTGTGTGCCATAATTTTTTCAGGGAAACCGCCCTGTCGGGGTCTTAATGGTTCTTATTCAACGACGGTAACAACGTGAGTTACATCCATTGCCTTTCCGTTTGTTCCGGGCTTTCCGGCCTTGCGCCAAGCGACCAAACGATATACGTTGCCGGTTACGGCCACTTTGTAATCATCGAATTTGTAGATGGTTAACAAAAAGTTAATGCGTTCGTCAATCCATTTTGCCGCGTCCACGAATCCGCGATGGTTGCGAACCTTTCCACCGATAATGGTTTGTACTTTTGCCTTCATTTCGTATTTGGTGTTGATTATGTATGCCATAATGTTTTGGATTTGTGGCCCGGGGAAACCCGGGCCGAGTTATTTACCAAATAGTTACATCCTGTTTGTTAATCTCGCAAATGAAGCAATGAGCGTAAATGTCGTTCAAATCTTTGTGGGCCGCAAGTATCGCTGCGTCGCGGGAACGAACTAATTGCCAATACGTGTTGTCGATGTCGTCGCAAATGTATTCAACGAAATACGTTGTTTTCGTGCGGTTGGCGGTTTCAATTGTTGTCATAACTCTTTTTGTTTTTAGTTCCCGGAACCCGCCGGGTCGGTTGCTGTTGTGTTTCTGGGTACAAATATACAACTTTTTTTTAACATTGTACCACTTTTTTTAATTTTTTTTCATCTTGTGGTTGAAGCCGGGCTCGAACCTGCATCTTCGCTCTATCCCAAAACCACTCAAAAAAGGTAAAGCGACGTGCTGCCTATTACACCATACAACCAAGAGAACCGGGAACGGTGGGTATTACCGAATCGCTTGCAACTTACGATAGATTTATCGGGTTGCCCTACCCTCCCGGTATGAGTTTACTTGCCCCAGCGGGCTGGGAACCACTTGTCGATGAACGCCTTGATGGTCGGAATATCGTATATGCCATTACTTGACAGGCCCACGACAACCGCCAGACACACGACACCCAGCCATATAGGGTCTCCGAATTCAATGAGCTTCAAAGCCCATGCGGCTGCGGACAGGGCTGCACCGACAGCCCACGATACGACCTGCGGCCACATACCCTTCGTAATCTTGAACGCTCCGTTGATGAAGCCCGTAACGGCCACGGTCAGCGTCATAAGCAGCGGGGCGATATACCAGAACGCCTCCGAAAAGATTCCTTCAATGATTTCCATGATGATTTAGATTTATTTTGTTAAACATCCCGGGATATTAATCTTCTTCCCGGGTTAAAATAGCAATTCCAACAGTCCAATACAGAAATGCTAACGCCAGCCAAACGCGCCCATTCCCCACTGTAAGCCCGATTGTTGGGATGAAAATTATTTGTTCTTTATTCGTTTTGAACATAATTTTTCGGGGTTTCTTGGTTTTATTGAAATACAAGCCGGGCCATCAGGGTCAATCGGAAGGCCCAGAAATCGCAACAAAGTTCCTCCCACCATCCGGCGGGATGGCAATGTGCGCAATCCCGGCATTTAAGTGCTTCGCTCATTTCGATTCAAACTCTTTAAGGAAGTCTTCACGAGCCCGAACTTCGAATTGTCCCGGCCCGATATACACAATGTAGGAGCCCTCCGGCGCGTGCGCCCATACGCTGCCGCCGGCATTCAGGAAATGGAACGATGCCGGCCCATCGGCAGGAATTTCCATTTGTCCGTTGCCGATGAAAGCAATGAGCTGTTCGGCATTCGCGGGTATGACTTCCAGCGCCCGCACCTCGCCCAAAGACCTGCAATAGCAACGGCCCTTTTCAGGGTCTTCTTTGCCGATGCCGTTATCTCTCACAAGAGCGGGATAGTTTTCTTCCGCGAACTTGATTCTGACGATTAGAAGCCCGTATTCCGCGTCGTCCGATAAATCTATCAGCCGAGCACCTACGCGGCCCTCAATCGCCGCTATAATCGCGGCAATATAATCGGGGTCGTTCGCGTGCTGATTATAGTCAGCAATGATATAGAAGTGGTCGTCTCCGTTACAGGGCTCACACGGAACACCCGTAAGGGATTCAATCATGACGCATAACTCCATGTCGAAGGGCGTCAGCTTTCTTTTCCAGAATTCTTCCATGTCACTTGATTTTTTGTTGTATTTTCAGCCATCCATCCGCCCCGAGAACCATCGCTCGCGGGTATTCCGTAATCTCGTCTTTTGGAGTGATTAGATTAAAGATACCGAGCTGTCCCTTGACGGGCATTTCCACGACCCGGCGCGGGTTGCGCATGAACCAGCCCCAGCCCTTGCGGGGCCGGTCCTTCTCTGGAATGCAGGTTGCAGCCCAGTCTTCCTCCGTGAACTGCTCGACAGGCTTGGTGTCGTAGAGTTCGACATATCCGCAAGTCACTCCGGCGGGGTGCAGCCCCCATTCATCGGTCAGCTTGGCACTGGAACAGATAAGGAGGTCGCCGCGGAACTTCGTGTCCCGCGTGCGCACCTCGATAGTCTTTGCCGCATGATAGTCCCCATCCGCATCACGATAGACCACTCGTGTCAGCAAATCCGCATAGGGCTGCTTGACGGTCAGGGCCTTCGTGATGTCATGCCGCTGGGGGTTGTAGTCTTTACGTTCTATCTGCATAGCTTATTACCATGGTAGGTCATCGTTTGTGGGCGTAACATCTTTCATCGGCCCGGCAGGTTTCGGGTCTTGGTCGGGAGCCGGTGCCTGCTCGCGCTTCTGGCCGCCGAGGAGTTCCATTTCGTCCACGAGGATTTCCGTAATATAACGGGACTTCCCTTCGCCGTCCTGATATTCACGAGTGCGAATCTTTCCTGTCAGGAGAAGCGGCGTGCCTTTCTTGACATACTGCTCGCAGATACCCGCGAGCCCAGAACGGCGCACGACGATATTGTGCCAATCGGTTTTGTCTGGCACTTCACTGCCATCTTGTTTCTTGTAGCCGCGCTCGGTCGTCGCGAGCGTGAATTGTGCCACTTTGCCCCCGTTGTCGAAGGTCGTAATTTTCGGGTCTTGGCCGACATTGCCTTTCAGTATTACGATGTTCATAATTGTTGATATTCGTTTTTAAGTTTTGCGATTGTTAGTTGATTCCTTGCAAAGATACGCATATTCTCCCGGTCGCCATTCTCCCAGCGGTTATGTGCCGCGAAACAAAGGATATTCACGTTGCGGGGGTCGTGGGCCATTTCGGGATGTGCGCCGCGCGTAAGGATATGCGAGACATAGACAGCCGAGAACTCGGGCAGGGGGCGCATCGTTTCCTGACAAAAATGCGGGTAATGCTCCCAGCACCAGCGGTAAAAGCGCTCATTCTCTGCCGGGGTGTGTCCCCTGCCGAACAGTTCTCTTTGAATAGTGACACGCAACCGAATATCCATTGCGAAGCGCCTGTCCTTGAGCGGTTCAAAGCCAAGGCTTCGGGCATAGTCATATTCTTCGCGTGTCGCTATCTTGACGGCTTCCATGTCATTCCGCGTAAAGTCCTTCGGCTTCTTTCGGTTCCTCCCCAAAAAGGGAGAGTTGTGCCTGCTTGCCTTCGAAAAGATACTTGTATGCCTCGTCCTTGATTTCGTTCGTGATGGCTTCCAGTTCCTCCTCAAAGCCATAAGACGCACGGGCGAACTTGATATGCGGAGTATTGAGCGCGGATTTCGAGCCGCTGACGGTTTCGAACACCGCAGAGACCACGATGCCGGATGTATCGCCATTTCCCGACCACGAAAGCCCGTGGACGTTGAGCCTGCCCAACAGGTCTGTGTAGAGTTCATCGCCTTCCTTGCCCATATCCATCAGAGCACCCAGCCCGAAAGTTTTCAGCACTATCGGACGAAGCGCATCGAATAGGCTCGTAAGGTCTGGGTGCGCGATATTGTCCGAACAGACAGTATAATCCCGGACACTCACTTCTTCCCCGATGACAATAGAGGTTTGATAATCTGCACGGACACCGCCGCCCGGCAAGAGCTTGATTTTCGACAGAACGAATTTCTGTCCGTCATTGTTTTGTTCCATTTTCTTTTGAGTTTTTAGGTTCCATTTGGTCGGCGGAAATCTGTACGAGTTTGAGGATGTCTTCCACAATTACGATTTCCACCGGATTTGTCTTTTCTTTGCGCTTTCGCGCGAGCCATCCCTTGCAATACTCCACATAGAATTGCGGGGTATTGTGCAGGATAACGGTTTTCGGCTTCTGGTCTTTCATGTTATTTTCTTGAAAAATTGATTTTAAGGCCCGTGAACGCAAAAGGTATATGATTACTCATATTTTTCTTTCGCGCTCGCCAGAGGGCTTTATTTCGTGTCGAGGATAGCAACCGAGCCGTTCGGACGGTTGCCGATAAGAGTTCCGCTATTCATTTCCTGCCATTGGGCGTTCGCTTCGCGCCAATTCGCAAAGGTCGCTGCCCATCCAGCACCGCGAATAGTGTACGAGGAAAATTCGTCTGGGTTAACTTGTCTCATAATACTTTTGGGTCTTCGATATAAACTTGTAGGTTCTCGGCCGCAAATTGTTGCAGCCATTCAAGGAATTCGGACATTTGGAGCCTATTCAGGGAGCGGGCTTCAGTCACCACTTCGCCGGTTCCAAGCTGGGTTTCTTCTTTGTCCCCCGGGAATTGCGCGACCAGCCATTTGTCTATCGCCCCGTCAGACCTCCGCTCGCCTATTTCATGGAGCTTGTCTTTGATAGTCGGAATGATGTATTTGTAGTAGTACGTTCTTTGCGAGGCGGTCGAGCCGGGGACATCGAAGTAGAAACGAATGACCACACGCTCCCCGGCATGCTCTGCAAAGGCCGCGCTCAGTCGGTCCATCGGAAGGCGCAACCGGCCATCATGACCGATTGCACCCGCTTCGCTGATACTACTCAGTCGCATCAAACCAATAGCATTTATAACGCACGCCGTTCTCGTTCGTGTGCCATTCGTCCCGGAGGACATAGCCCTGAATGAGTCCGCGCGAAATCTTGCGACGAATCTTGCAAAAGACCGTGTGCATTTCGCCCTCTTTGAATTCCTTGCTGTCATAGATGGACAGCGTGCGGCCCTGCATCAGAGCCTCGATTACTCCGCGAATGCCCGTCTGACGGGGTGCGGTGTTTTTCTTGGTAAAAAGTCCCATATCGTTAGTTCTTTTGGGTTGGTTTTTCGAATTCTTTGCGCAGTTCTGGAAATTCCTCGCAGACAATCTGCTCGGCCGTTACCGCGTATGCCTGCGTTGCGAGTTGCTTGATGTATTGCCGTTCTGCAAAGGGGCGTGTTGACCGCTTTGCGATTATAGCTTTATACTCTGCCGCGAACTCTTTCGGAGACAAGCCGATTACTTTATCTATTGGATGTGCCGGGAGTTTATACCCTTTCACCCCGCCGAGCTTGCGCATCGCTTCGTATGAGCGCCGCACAGCCTCGCGGTCAGCCTTCTGGGCCTCCATGTATTTCGTGAGGTTTTCAAGGAATCGGTCGGAGTCGACGAATTCCTCCACGGTCATGCCCTGCAACGCTTTGCAATTACGCATCTTTTCGAGAACTGCTTTTTTCATCGCGTATAGATTCTATGAAGTCAATCATTTTCTTTATTTCTTTTATCCGTCCATCGAGATAGCCAAGGACGTATGCCGCCACGATTATAACCGTGAGGATGATGAATTTTATTGCGCTCATTCTGCTACGATGGTATAACCATGATAGAAACCCGCAGCCTGTAAGATGCGGTATGTGCTTTGGACATCTTCGAATGATTCGAAATCGCGGTTGCGCGGGTCTTTCTTCCCGTCGACCAGAACACGCCACGGCCACCTCCCGTAGCCACGGTCGTATGCTATGATAGTTTTAGTCTTCATGATTGAATTCTTTTATGGTTTCGATGACGCATTCGCGGGTAGTAGCCAAATCTTTATTGATTCGGTCTCTATTGGAAGCGTAGTCCTTAAAGGCTGCCAGCATGGCATCTGCGGCCTTGGCTTTTTTGGCACCTTCCGCACCGAGCTTGTGGGTCTTGATTATATCCCCGATGCTCTTGATAAAAGAATGCTCGTTCAGCGTCTTGTTGTACGCAAACGATTCAAGGCGTTCGCCATACAGCTCGCGCAGCGTGCCGACGCATTTCTTTGCAGTTTCGGTGGAGTGGAAATAGTTCCCGGATTCGTAGCGCTCGTCATCGCTATCGAAATACTCGTCGCGAGTGACGCATACTTTGAAATTGCTTAATCGGATGAATACATAGTCTTCACCCTTTGGGCTTCTTTTGATAATGGTTTTGTCGTTCATAAAAATAGTTTTTTAATCCGGGAAATCTGCCCGGTCAGTCTTGCTGCGCCGCCCCGATTCGAACGAGGAATACGAGTGCCAAAAACTCGGGTGTTACCATTACACCACGGCGCAATGTCTGTTATTCAAGTTCGATTCCGCAATACGTATAGTTCAATTCCTTATCATATTCAGAACCATCGAATTTTGCACCGAAGAAATTTTGAATCTTGGAAACAGCAGCAGTCGCGTTGCCCTCAATTTCAACGGTAAGGTAAATTCCCCCAACCTTACGTCCGGATAAAACCGTAACGTCAACGGTCGTTCCCGCAATCGCACCAATCTTGGTGTTCATCATCTGTTTCAAAATATCTTTTTTCATAGATGTATGATTAATAAAGGAAACTTTCAGCGAGTTCGTAATTGAGGCAGGGTTTCCAGCTCTCTCCGTAATAAGCATTTGCGGCCTTTGTGAATTCCACTTCTGTTGCGATGACCTTCTCGTAGGCTTCCTCGGCTTCTTTTGCAGTAGAGCCATTAAGATATGCGGAAACCTTCTCATTGAGTTCGTCTGCGATTTCCAAGAATTTCGCGGCAAGGGATTTGATGTTGTTAAGTTCGTTATTCATTGTTTTTCTCTTTTTACCGGGAACCGGCCCGGGCCGTTGTTGTTATGTTTTCGAAGGCAAATATACAACTTTTTTTTAACATTGTACCAAAAAATTTAACTTTTTTCACTTTTCTGGAAAAAGTTGTCCCCGATTGATGATTTTTCGCGGCCATTCGACTGCGCCCTCTGCCAGCGCTTGCGTAAAGGCCGCATCAGTTTCGCGGTGCTGCCCGTACCGGAACCAATGTTTGAACTTCGCCCGCTGGATTTCGATTGTCAGGGAATCATTCTGACAGATTATGCGCGTCTTCATATTAGAATAGTTTTGGGTTAGGGTCTAACAGAGCGCCGTTGAGTTTGTCAAGGGCATGCTCCATCCATTTGCTGGTTTCCAGTGCCTGCGGGTTATGCGTACTGAACCACCGGCGCTGATTAAGGCGCAGCGTTGCAACGAACTCGACATACTCCCGCGCCTGTTCGGGAGTTATTTCGTCAAGATTTGCGATTAGAGGAATCTTAATGTCTTCCATAAGGGTTTTATTGTTTTTTCGTTTCGCGGCTCTTAAATGGGCTAAAAATGGCGTTTTTGGAGGGAATATGTCTTTTTATAGTCTTCGTAACGGATGCAGCCCTTTTTGAAAGTGCATTTTGCGCGGTGCGGGATATTATAGAGACACCCGTCGCAAGACTCGTTCCCATATCGGGACAACCATTCTTTGAATGTCAGCATATTAAAATAGTCTCTGTCGTTCGTCTGCCGGAAGATTCGCCCGCACCCACTGCGCATCATTCACAACCGCCCAGCGACCGAAGTGCATAATTAGTAGCGCATCCGCATTCCAGAGCGTCACCTTTGCGGAAGGGTAGAACTTCGCCGCAACTGCGCAATAACGGCGCTTCCTGACGGCTTTGTCTTCTTTCTCGCCTCGCTCGCGCAATTTGAGCTTCGTTTGCCATGTCATGGGATGTACCATAACATACGGGACTCCCTCGGCTTCCATCATGGCTTTCAAATGCTCGAAATTCGCCATCATCTTTTGGATGCGGTAGAGCTTGCCCATGTTCGTCCCCTTGTCGTCGGAGGTTATGTCGTCCGGGCGGACAGAGAGTTTTTCAAGGAATACGAGCGGCCTGTAATTTTCGCGATAATACGCAAAGAAGTCCCGCAGTTCTGTGATGTCCTTTGGCATCTTGGCGACTTTGACAAATTCGCCCGGGATAAACACGCATAACGCACCGGAAGAACCCGGGTCAATCCCGATTATGCAATTTATTTCTATCATTCAAAAGTTATGTAGTCATTAATATCGACGCCATCATTAACCATCTGCGCGAAAATGCGTTCCAGTTCCTTGTGGCGTTCTGTCATAAAACTCTGCCCACTGCCTGCAAGCATATACATATCGCCTGTAATAATGCGCTGCTGCTCCTCGCCGGTGATTTCCCGCGGCTCCACAAGCCCAGCTTCAGATAGATAGCGGTAACAAAGCATTTCAGTCGTGTTGAACATAACCGGCAAAGACCAATACTCGCGGAAGTATTCGAATGCCTCGATAAGAGTACGACGACAAGCGTTGCGATAGACCTTTTCCTGTTCATAGTCCCTTTCTTTCGGGGCAGGCGGCATCAGTTCTGCGGCCTTTTTCAAAGCCCTGTTCCGCCGGACCTTGTAGGCATTGAGAATTTTGCAAATGTACTCTGCATTGAATTGCTGGTAATGATTGCGGTCTGGCTGACCATCCCGGCCTTTCGGCAGATAATCGTCGAGCTCACCCGTTATTGCCATTTCAAAAGCCATCTTGAAATCCTTCAAGGTAAAGGTCGCATAGTAGCGCTTGAGGATTTCTGCCGTGCGGATTATCAGATATTGCCGGTCTCCTTCATCGGCGACCCTATACCCCACATCTTTGCAAATCCATTTCAAGGCCACTGCCAATTCAGCAGAGAGTTCTCCGGCGCTATATTCCGCAACGGTCTTTTCAGTGGATGCGATGAACAGGGCTCTGTCAATGGTTTCGAGCGCATTCAACAATGCCGTATTCTTTGCCATCTCGCGGCGCTGCGCAACGGCCGTGTTCGTGACGGGCCGTAGGGCTATTTGTGTATTCTGTTCCATTAGTCGGCCATGTCTTGTAAATACTTGATTGCATCCGGCGAAAGGGCCGCGCCCCCGACCGCCAGCCGATGCAATTTGTTCTTCTCAATGTCGCTGCGGATTATATTTCGGGCACATGCTATCCAATCCCTTCGTTTCGCGCCTTTGCTCGCGCTCCAATCTGCAACAGCATGGTAATAATATACCAAATCGATGCCGGCGAATTCTTTCTGCGGGAATGCAGCCAAGAATTTATCCATTTCGAAATATCTACTATCAACAAAGAGAATATCCTTCTTCTCACTCGTGCCTTTTGCGCGAGTTCTTTCTTTTTCTATCTCATCTATATTTTCTTTGTCAAATAGATTATATTCTTTTATTGCCCCCTCATTTTTCTGTGGGGCTGAATTTTCAGTGGGCTGGATTTCGGCGGGGGCTGCTCCGAACTCTGCCCCCCTGTTTTTGACGGGGGCTGAAAAACAGTTCGGTGTGTCTGTTATGATGTATTGCTGTCCGTGAAGTCTTCCGTCCTTTCGCAACGGCTCACGCTTGCAATATCCCAGCTCTATAAGTTCCCGGAGGGCCTTTAAGATTTTGTGCTCGCTTTCGTCAAATTTTGCCGCTATTTGCGCCACGTGAATCTCCCAATTAGAGGGCAGCGAAAGAATGAAAACAAGCAAGCCCCTCGCAAAAATTGAAAGTTCTGGGTTTTGCAATAAGTCATTCGGTATTATAGTGAAATTCCCATTACAGGGGTGATTGATTATTGTCTGTTCCATACAATTTCAAATCCAAGTTCATTAATAAGACTTTCAGCAAGTAAATCTCTATCAAATTTTCCGATATAAAATTGCCCTCTGAAAATTAATTTATCTGATTCGTCGAATAGCTGAATAGCCCGTTGCTCGATGCTCTTATTGTAAGGTATTCCAGACTTTTTGAAAAGACCTTTAAGATATTTGAGTAGCATCTTTTGAGTGAAAGAAGAATGTAGGCAAGTGTTATAGATAGGCTTGATTTCCGCTATCTGTCTATCTATTTCATCTTCAAAATCCGGCCAACTTTCAGGGTAATAATAACCTGTTATGTCAGCGAAGGGAAAAGCAAATTTGAAAGATTTTGCATTAATGTCTTTTGTTCCCCCGACATACAGTGGGAAGCCGTTCTTATCCCAGACCGTAAAGATAAAATTTCCCGGCTGATGATAAATTCTAATTGTTTTTTTGTCTTGCATCTTAAAAAGATTATCCCGAATTTCACTATATGATGCTGCCATATAGTTACTCTTCGGGATAACTTAAAAGTCTTCGTGTCGGCAGCATCGACGTTGCAAATATAATTATTTTCTTTCTTCCGGCAACAATAATGACAAATTTTCTGTCGGGGCTATCGCTTTGCGGATTTCGTCGATGCGCGTGTCATTCGCCACCAGCGACACGACCGGGTAACGCGAATTGACGCCCGGCTTGTTGCTCTTGGCAAACTGCACTGATAGGTCGAAGACGGTCTGCGTGACCGTGCCGCGCATGAGCTGCACCCCGTCGAAAGAGTTGCGGATATTCTTCACGGAAGATGCCGCTCCTTTCGTTGAGAACTGCCACACTCCCACAACTCCGCGCACCGCCGGCACGATGAAACGCAGCGTCAGGGCAATATCCCAATTCTCCAGCCCGCGCCGCGTCGGATAACGCTCCGCAAGACGCTTCATGAGGTCGGGATGCTCATTGACGGAGAACGGCGCATATTTCTTCCCGTTCCAGACTTCGAAGGTTCTGCCGTCACCGCGAGCGACGAGCGCCCCCTTATCGTCCCGATATTCGTAGCGTTCATTGCAGACCTTTGTCGGGTCGTCGTCAGGGAAAATCACCTGTATTGTCTGGGGCCGTTCTCCAAGTGCAGCCGTGAAAAGGGCTGCATACTTTCCCGTGGGGCGGAACCAATCTATTGAAGTCGGAAGGCCGCGCTCGTTTTTCATGCCGATATGCAAGCGGCCGATTTCGGGCAATTCAAGCATTGCCGCGCCCTGTTCGGGCCTTATAATCCTTCCGCCCATATCACAATCCGATTTCGTTATCACTCTGTTCCGGCACGGCCTCTGCCGGTTTGGATTTCACCAGCTCGGCAAGAGAGAGCGTCTGGATGTTGTCTTCGAGAGAACCGTCAAAGAGTTCCACGCGCCCGGTCACGACCGTCAGCGTGTTATCGCGTTTGTCGTCCTCGATAGCGGCCAGCGCAAGCAGTGCTGGCAATTTGGCCGCGTTGACGGAGCCCGTTTGTTCCTTGAAGGTATATGTCGGCTTTGTGCGCCAATCCTTCGGAGCAAAGTTGAACACCCTTTCGATAGGCTTCTGCGGGAAGGTCACATTCCACATATCTTTATACATGTGCAGTTGCAGCTCGTGTTCTTCCCAGAACCCTTTTCGTCCGCTCTTGAAGTCCACGATTGCGGAGAACTCCTCCCCGGTCTTGGGGTCGGTCAGGATGCACGGCAAGTCGATACAACCGGCATAGCGCTTGTCAGGATGCACCAGCGCAATCTCTATCGCCAGCGGACGTACCTTGTAGTCACGCACGAACTGTACGAATGCGAGGATGTCTTTGCGGATTTTGACGGCCCACTCATTGAATACCTTGTCAGGCAGATTCTCGCGTTCTATATATGCCTGCAATGTAAGTGGCACGGTATCGAAATCGTATTGCCCCATAATCAGCAGGGCTTCGAACTGCGCGTGCATGAATGTCCCGTATGCGGCCGCAAGGTCGCGCTTCTCGGCTGCGCCTTCCTTGCCATTAGCCACAATCCAATCAATCAGGAAAGGGCTGGTCGGCATAACTCGGTGCAGCAGCGTCGTGACGGAGGGATAGAACTCCGGCTCTCCCAGCTCGTTGAATCGGTAGTAATAACGCCACCCTTCCGAATTGAGCTGATACACCTTGTAAGGCGGCTCGGTCAGGGCTGTTGCGTCGAAAAAGAGTGCTCGCATCTCCTCGGCCGATAGGCCGGGCACGAACTCGATTGTTGTCTTTTCTGTCTGTTCCATATCGTATCGCTTAAATGGTTATTTCATCCGTAGGATGCGGATAAATTCAGCGGCAAACACAGCCAGCATAAAGGCTGACACGCCGACGATTATCCACAGGGCCGGCTTCCAGAACATACCGAGGATAGCACCCGCGAGAACTAATCCCCAGACCACGACCCAAATGAGATTTATATGATTGTCGTATTTCATTCGTTCGACAGGCCCAGCAGGAAGTCTGCGGTGCAGCCGCAGCGCCTGCAAATCTTTTCAACCCATTCCGGCTCCACGCGGGTAGTCCTGCCGGAACAGAGGTTTGTCATGTTAGCCCTCCGTGCCTGCGGAGTGGCAGCGGGCCACATCTCCGCGGCGAGGTCGAGCTTTCGTACCTTGATGCCCTGTTCTTTCGCCCGGGCAATGGCTGCATCAATTCTAATCATTTTCGTAGGTTATATTGTTTTCGTCTTCTGCGTCGAAATCCTGAACATCCGAAAGGCCGGTTGCAAAGGCTTTACAGCCGCAGCAGTTGCAGTGATATTCACGATGATGGGATTCGTATGAGGGCGGGCAATCCCTGTCCCCGCTCGGCTGCCATTTGCCATCGTCTTCATAGAGTTCCATCGTTCCCCCGCATTCAGGGCAGTTGCCTTCGCCCATGAGCGTAAGGGCACAAAATGCTCCGAAGACATCCGCAGACACGCGTTTCACACTAAGAGCGTGACAAAGCGTTTCAGCGACATCGCTTACAAATGCGCCGCACGTCGCATTCATTACCGAATTTCCGTAGTTATACGGCTCATCTTCTATGAGACCAGCTGCGATAAATTCATCGCACAGATGGCGCGAAAGGGCTTCGAAAGTTATGCAATTTGTGAAGTCCGCAATCTTGCGCAGGTTATTGTCTATTTTGAAGTACATGGCTTTACTTGTTTTTCTTTTCTAATTTCTTCTGTGCGTCATATACGCGGTCCTGAATCGTGCCCGCCTGCCTTGCAGTAGCGGCCCAGATGTCATCACCGCCGCGTTCCATCGCCGCCGCCGCATTCGCCCAAGTTTTGGACTCTTTCATGTTTTCCAGCGCGTAATGATTCAGCGCAAAATAAAGGATGTCGAGCTCTTGTTCTGTGAAGCGAAGTGTAATTGTGTTTGCCATATCTTTTGTTTTTTTGTTTTACCGGGAACCGGCCCGGACCGTTGTTGTTATGTTTTCTGGGTACAAATATACAACTTTTTTTTAACATTGTACCATTTTTTTTATTTTTTTTGAGTTTTTAACGATTTCCAACAATTTCCTATGTTTCCAACGTAACGAAAAAGCCCCGTTTCGACGAACGGGGCAACAGAACTTTGATATGACTGTCAAAAATGACCATACAAAGATAGAAATTTTTCCTAAATTTGTCAGGAAACCTTAAAAAAATATCAGTATGCCTATTATGAAAGTCCCCGGAGGCTGGCGTTGGGGCCAATCCGGCAAAGTTTATCCCACTCGTGCACAAGCTGAAGCCCAAGCTCGCGCCATCTATGCATCAGGATACCGCGAAAAGACCACGCAAAGCAAAAAGAAATAGCGAGAACCGCTGAAAATTCCCGCTATTTTCCTATTTTTGCTCTGTCTTCCCATCGTATCGCTCACAATGGTATTAGACCGCCCCGCCCGGATTCATTCGAGCGGGGTTTTTGCTACTTTTCAGGCAAGATTGGTCGTGACTTCGACAAGCCCGCAATCTTTCGCAATGGAACGAATAACTTTTATAATATCATCATTAATTTTTACAATTACATTCGCTCCTCTTTCGATACCATCGAAAATAATTATTGGCACATTGGCCCACATGAGAGTATAATGGAATGTCCCAATCGATACGGCCTTTTCGCCACGCTCAAAAGACAGCACTTTACACTCTCGCAAAGTCAGTCCTTTGTCTCGGCAGATTACATCATATCTTTCGGCTCTTGAAATCTTTTTTGCCATATTCTATTCCTCCTTTCTTGCGTTAAACCTCAATTACTCCGAGAATG
>JAZODY010000110.1:0-8044 GCA_045597245.1 Tidjanibacter sp. | reverse complement strand
AGGAAAGAGCGGTATTTTATATATGTGCATTGGGAGAGTGTACTGTTCCCTCTTCATTTTTCTGCAAAGAGAACACAGCTCTGCTATGTGAACATACATTTTTTGCAGTGTGATAGTCCCTCCTCAGGGTCAGACTTGTTGGGCCGCACAAGGAGATACGGAACAAAGAGAGAGGCGCGAATTTCAAATTCGCGCCTCTCTCTTTATGGTA
This sequence comes from Tidjanibacter sp., assembly GCA_045597245.1. GTDB lineage: Bacteria > Bacteroidota > Bacteroidia > Bacteroidales > Rikenellaceae > Tidjanibacter. Next base: position 7,833 of record JAZODY010000110.1, on the reverse strand, counting down.
GATTACGTCGTGTGTGACAATCACAAACCCGACGGCCTCGCTATTTACTTCTTGATGGCTGCCACACCCGGAAGCTCTTTACCCTCCATGTATTCCAACAGAGCACCACCACCGGTCGATACGTAGCTTACCTGCTTCGACATGCCGAACTTGTTGATGCAGGCCACCGAGTCGCCACCGCCTATGAGCGAGTAGGCACCGTTGGCAGTTGCCTCAACGATGGATTCTGCCACCGACTTCGAACCGGTGGCAAACTTCTCAATCTCGAACACACCCACCGGACCATTCCACAGAATGGTCTTGCACTGCAAGATGTGCTCCCTGAATGCCTCTTTCGATTTGGGACCGATATCCACACCTTCCCAACCCTCGGGAATCTTGTCGGCATCCACAATCTGAGTGTTGGCATCCTCGCTGAATTTGTCGCATATCAAAGCATCCTCGGCCATCACAACCTTCACACCTTTCTGCTCACACTCTTTCAGAATGTCGAGAGCGGTCTGGAACTGGTCGGGTTCGCAGATGGAGTTACCAATCTGACCGCCCAGAGCAGCCTTGAACGTATAGGTCATACCGCCACCGAAAATGATGCTGTCCACCTTTTCGAGCAGCTTGGTGATAACGGTAATCTTGGTCGAAACCTTCGAACCGCCGACGATGGCAACAAAGGGGCGCTGCGGATTCTGCAACACACCGTCGATGGCCTTCAACTCACCCTCCATGATGTAACCGAACATCTTGTCCTCGGGGAAATACTCGGCGATGAGAGCCGTGGAGGCATGTGCGCGGTGAGCAGTTCCGAATGCGTCGTTGATATAGCAGTCTGCATACGAGGCCAGACGTTTTACGAAATCTTTCTGGCTCTCCTTAACGGCCTTCTTGGCGGCTTTTTTCTCCTCGTCGGTGGCGTCCTCTTTCAGTCCGCGGGGTTTACCCTCTTCCTCGGCGTAGAAACGGAGGTTTTCGAGCAGCATAACTTCACCCGGTTTGAGCTCTTTGGCGAGTTCGGCAGCCTTGTCACCCATGCAGTCGCCTGCAAAGATGATGCTCTGGCCGAGCAGTTTCTCCACCTCGGGAATGATGTGCTGCAACGAGAATTTGTCATCGTTGTTCTTTTTGGGTCTTCCCAGATGCGACATGAGGATTACCGAACCGCCGCCTGCGAGCACCTTCTTGATGGTGGGGATGGCTGCGCGGATACGGGTGTTGTCCGTTACTTGGAACGATTCGTTCAGGGGCACATTGAAGTCCACGCGAATAATCGCTCTTTTGCCGTTAAAATTGTAGCTGTCAATCGTTTTCATGATAGTTTTATATAATGGTTACTAAATCTTTTCGGATTAATCATGCAAATTTAATTTTTCTGCTCCGCAATTCAAAATTGTTATGGGTTTTATTTACAACAACTTTTGAACAAAAACGCATCTATTTGTAACATGCCGTCTGTTTTCGACCCGCCGACGAAGATAAAAAGAGGTGTGTGGCGATGGTTTCACGAAAAAAACGTATATTTGTAACAATCCGTAATCTTTTTCGGAGAAACAGTTAATGGATTGCAATCACTTATTCAACACATCATGGGAAGAGAGAATATAGACAAAATCGACAGGAAGATTCTGCATTTTCTGGTAAAGAATGCGCGCATGCCGTTTTTGGAGATAGCCCGCGAGTGCGGCATCTCGGGTGCCGCCATCCACCAGCGAGTGAAGAAACTCACCGAGCAGGGAATCATCAAGGGGGCGAGTTTGGAGGTGGACCCCAAGAGTTTGGGCTACGACGTATGTGCCATTGTGGGTATTCAGGTCACCGAGGCCATCTTGTATTCATCAATTGCCGAGGCCCTCAAATCAATCACCGAGGTGGTGGAGTGTCATTGTGTGACGGGTAAGAACCATCTGATGGTCAAGCTCTACTGTTTGGACAACGACCATCTGATGCGCGCCCTGAACGATATACTCAAAATCCCCGGGGTGGGCAACACCGAGACACTCATTTCGCTCTCGCAACCCTTCTCGCGTCAGGTGGATGTCAGCCATCTCTCGTTGGATGAGTAGACATTCGGGAGGAGAGAGTGACAATAATAAGAGGCAGAAGAGATATGAACAATAAGATAAGACTTACCAAGCAGTTTGAGTTTGAGATGGCTCACTCGCTGGCGGGATACGACGGCAGTTGTCGTGAGATTCACGGCCACTCCTATAAGTTGTTTGTCACCGTGGCGGGCTGTCCCGACGAGAACCCCGACAATCCCAAGTTCGGCATGACGCTCGATTTCGGCATTTTGAAACGGGTTGTGAACGAACGAATCATCGACCTCTACGACCATTCGCTCGTGATTCGCAGTACGGAGCAGAACGAACCGCTTATTGCCGTTTTGTGCGAGCGTTTTTCCAAAGTGCGTGTGGTGGACTACCAACCCACGTGTGAGAATATGGTGATGCGTTTTGCCGAGAGCATCGGCAGGGAGTTGCCCGAGGGGGTGGAGTTGGTGATGGTGCGTTTGTGCGAGACGGCCACCTCTTATGCCGAGTGGTGGGCATGCGACAACCGATAGCGTGCCGATATGGAGGAGAGTGTTTCTTCCGCAGGGGGTGTAGTATGCCTCGGAGGGAGAGAACAATCAAACAAACTATTTAAACACAGATGAGATGAAACGAGTGTTTCTGATAGATGCTTATGCTCTGATTTTCAGGTCATACTATGCCTTCATAAGTCGCCCCATGCGCAATCGTGAGGGTATGAATACGTCTGCCGTGTTCGGATTCGTGAAATTTTTGCGCGATATCATTGTCAATGAGCGCCCGCGCTATCTGGGTGTGGCGTTCGACCCACATGGCGGCAGTTTCCGCAACGAACTCTATCCGCTCTATAAGGCCAATCGCAGCGAGACACCGGAGGATATTGTGGCCTCAGTTCCGTATATCAAACGTATTCTGGCTGCCTTGCGTATTCCCATTTTGGAGGTGGCGGGCTACGAGGCCGACGATGTTATCGGCACCATTTCGCATCAGGCTTCCGAGGAGGGATATGAGGTATATATGGTGACTCCCGACAAGGATTTCGGGCAACTCGTGCGCGACAACGTCTTCATCTATCGCCAGCGTAAGGGGGGCGAAGGTGTGGAGATTCTGGGGCCGGCCCAGATTGAGGAGCACTACGGATTCAGAGACCCGCGTCTGGTCATCGACATTCTGGCTCTGTGGGGCGATGCGTCGGACAACATTCCGGGCGTGCAGGGCATAGGCGAGAAGGGGGCCATGAAGTTGGTCAATCAGTTCGGCAGTGTGGAGAACATTCTGGCCAATGTGGATAAGATTAAGGGGCGCCAGCACGACAATCTTGTGGCCGGCGAGGAGCAGTTGCGCCTTTCTAAGAGATTGGCAACCATTGCTCTCGATGCCCCAATCAGGTTCGTTGCCGAGGAGTTGGAGATGGAGCGGCCCGATTGCGAGGAGTTGAGAAAGATATATACCGAGTTGGATTTCAATATGTTTCTGCGCGAGATGGAGAGTCGTCCCTCTCCATTCAACGGCAGGATATGCTATCCCTACGAAACCGAGGCGACCGCCATTGTTGCGGAGGGGATTGTTGAGGCTGAGACACCGAAGGAACAATCGGTGCAGACCGACCTCTTCGGCCGACCCGTTGCGATGCCGACGGGAAAGACGACGGGGAATACTGCGGCGCCATCGGTTGCCGAGTTCGACCTGTTCAGTGCCCCGTCCGGTATGGGGACGGTGGATACGGTTGCCCATGAATATGTCGTGGCCGACAGCAGGGAGGCGGTGGAGCAGATGGTGAAGCTGTTGCGTGGGGCGGGCCGTTTCTGTTTCGACACCGAGACATCGGGACTGGATTGTTTCCGCGACCGCGTGGTGGGACTTTCGTTCTCGTGCGGGGCCCATCGGGCATGGTATGTGCCGGCAGCGGAGTGGGTGTTCGAGAGTTTGAAGGAGTTGTTCGAAGACCCCGCGGTGGAGAAGGTGGGGCAGAACATGAAGTTCGACATCATGATGTTGCGCAGAGCGGGCATCGAGGTGAGAGGATTCAAATACGACACCATGTTGTTGCACTATCTGCTCGACTCTGAGGCACGACACAACATGGACTATCTGGCACAACGCTATCTCGACTATATGCCCATCCCCATAAAAAATCTCATCGGCAGCGGCACTCGACAACTTACTATGGACCGCGTGCCGATGGAGCAGGTGGCCGAATATGCGGCCGAGGATGCCGACGTCACATGGCAGCTCTTCGAGAGGCTATGGCCCGAGGTGTGCCGTGAAGGGTTGGAGCAGTTGTATCGCAGTGTGGAGGAGCCGCTCATCGATGTGTTGGCCGACATAGAGATGGCGGGAGTGAGAATCGACACAGGGCAGTTGGCCGCCTATGCTGTGGAGTTGAACGAGGAGATGGCCGATTTGGAAGGCAGAATACGTTCGTTGGCAGGCATGCCGGAACTGAACATCAATTCGTCGCGTCAATTGGGGGTGGCTCTCTTTGAGGTTTTGAAGTTGGATGCCAAACCGAAACTCACCAAGACCAAACACTATTGTACGGACGAGGAGTATTTGCAGTTTCTGGCCGACCGACACGAGATAATACCGCTCATATTGCGTTATCGAGGCACCAAGAAGTTGCTGTCCACCTATGTGGAGGCGTTGCCTCAGTTGGTCAATCCGATTACGGGTCGCATTCACACCTCTTTCAATCAGGCTGTTACGGCAACGGGCCGCCTGAGTTCCACCAATCCCAATCTGCAAAACATACCCATCCGCGAGGAGCAGGGCCGTCGCATAAGAAAGTCCTTCGTTCCCTCCGACGCGGAGCATGTCTTGTTGGCGGCGGATTACTCGCAGGTGGAGTTGAGGCTGATGGCTCACCTGAGCGGCGACAAGGCCATGATAGGGGCTTTCGAGCGAGGAGAGGACATCCATCGCGATACGGCCTCGCGTCTGTTCCATGTGGCTGCCGAGGAGGTTTCGGCCGAGCAGCGTCGCAAGGCCAAGACAGCCAACTTCGGAATCATCTACGGCATCTCGGCATTCGGACTCAAACAGCGCATAGAGGGCATCACGATGGGTGAGGCAAAGGAGATAATAGAGGGCTATTTCGCCTCCTACCCGGGAGTGAAGGAGTATATGGACCGTGTGGTGGCTCAGGCACGCAACGACGGATATGTGCAGACCATTTTCGGGCGTCGTCGCTATCTGCCCGACATCCGTTCGGCCAATGCCAATGCCCGTTCGCTTGCCGAACGAAATGCCATAAATGCTCCCATACAGGGCAGTGCGGCCGATATCATAAAGGTGGCGATGAATACTGTGCGCAGGCGTTTGCGTGAGGAGGGACTGAGTTCGAAGGTCATTTTGCAGGTGCATGACGAGTTGGTGTTGGATGTGTTGCGCAGCGAGTTGGAGCGGGTGGAGAGTATTGTGCGCGGCTCCATGGAGCAGGCCGTGGAGTTGAGTGTTCCGCTCTCGGTGGAGTGTGGTACGGGCGAGAATTGGTTGGAGGCCCATTAGAAGAAACCATAGATGGAAACAATAAATAAAAGAGTGAAGAGATAATGAGGGTATTGTTACAGCGTGTCGATGGCGCATCGGTCACAATCGAGGGGAGAGTTCACTCCTCCATCGGGCGCGGTTTGTTGGTCTTGGTGGGCATCGAAGATGCCGACGGTGATGAAGATATCGAGTGGTTGGCCCGTAAGGTCACACAGTTGAGGATATTTGATGACGAGCAGGGAGTGATGAATCTCGATGTGAGACAGACGAAAGGAGATTTGTTGGTGGTGAGCCAATTCACGCTGCAAGCGCAGACCAAACACGGCAATCGCCCGTCATACATTAGGGCTGCCCGCGAGGAGGTGGCAGTGCCCATATATGAACGTTTTGTGGCCCGATTGGAACAAATCATGGGGCGCAGTGTGCCCACCGGCATCTTTGGTGCCGATATGAGGGTGGCGCTTGTGAATGACGGACCGGTGACCATCTGGATAGACAGCAAGAACCGCTCTTGACGACACAGAGCCATACGTCAATATAAAGGCGGAGACCTGACCGGTCCCCGCCTTTTTTATGCTCCATGCGATGGGAATTTTCGTTTATTCGGCCACCACGTAACTCTTCTGCTCCACATGTCGATAGTATTGCTGCACGATGGCTTTCAGTTGCTCGGCCAACTCATCTGCGCGCTCGGGCCACGGCTCGGCAATGGGATTCTCCGACACATCATCGGTGCGGAACACTTTGGTGACCTCGTTCTCGTCAAAGAGCAGAACATACTCTCGGTCGGCTATGTAGAACTGCATCGCTTTGGAGGAGAATCCGAATGTCACAGGCTCCCGACCGTCGTCGGCAAACACGTCGCGGCCGAATGCGAAATAGGGCTCCTCGTATCCCGTCAGTCCCAGCAGAGTGGGCATTATGTCTATCTGTTGTGTGATTCCCTTGTGGATGCCGTTCACCGAGCCGTCGGGTGTGTAGATGAAACTCACGATTCGATTGCCGCCCATTAGGGTGTTGGCTTCGGGGGTGTACGTTTCGGATGACACATGGTCGGCCACAAAGACGAAAGCGCTGTTGCGAAACCATTCGCGGTCGCCATAGACCTCAAAGAAGCGACGCAGAGCGTGGTCGGTGTACTGCACCGGATAGTGCAGTTTGGTATGGCCGCGGTCGAATCTGCCCTCATACTCCTCGGGATAGACAAACGGATGATGGGAGGTGATGGTGTAGACGGTGGCCATGAAGGGCTCCTTGCTCTTGTCGAGCACACTGCCCGCATATTGAAACATCGGCTCGTCCCAGATTCCCCACCAGCCGTCGAAGTCGCCCTTGCCATGCTCCTTCTCATAGTCCTCCATGGCATAGATGTCATCTATGCCAGCATTGGCGGCGTAGGCCCCGAAGCCCATCGAGCTGCGCGGTGAGCCCAAAAAGAAAGAGGTGGAATAGCCTCTCTCGGCCATTATCTCGGGCATCTGACGACTTTCACCCAGCGATTGGGGCATCAGCACAAAGGGATTCTTAAACGAGGGTATCGAACCCAAGATGGAGGGCATGGCCTCGATGGATTTGTGGCCGTTGGAGTAGCTCGACCAGAAGGTGAGTCCCTCGCGCATGAGCGAATCGAGGAACGGGATGAAACCCTGTCTGCCTGCATACAGCTCCGGATTGAGGAAGGCCGAGTGCTCGGCACTGAAACTTTCGAGTATGAATATTATGATGTTCTTTCCTTTCAGCGGTGCCGTCGCAAAGGTGTCGTTTGCGGGGTAGTGGTAGGGTCGATAGAGCGAGTCGAGCTGCTCGGGCTCGTAGTATTTCTTGTAGGAGAGTCCCTTGTTACCCAGCGTGCGGATTGTGCAAAAAGGGTTGCTCAATATAAGATAGGCCTTCGACACCGACTTGGTGTGGTCTGTGGCGTTGCTCAATGTTATGGGGCGTGTGCTGTGGGAGAATCCACCCCTTATGCCGCCTATCGAGAGTCCCACGGAGCAGGCCAAGACCAGCGTATTGACTCCGTAGAATGCCCAACGGTTGGAGATACACATCCGCGGGCGGACCTTGCGGCCGTAGCCGTACCACAGCAGGGCTATCATGGCCAGACCAATCAGAATCAGATACCAATTCTCGGCGGCGAACTTGAAGATGAGTTTCAGCGAGTTGTCATTGTCGGCAAAGAAAAGTTCGTCGGCAGTGAAACGTTTCTGAGTGTAGTTGAAGTAGATGATGTCCGAGATGTTGAGCACCACCACCGTGAGCGTATTGACCACCATGTAGTAGCCGAACAGCATCTTTTGCCACCACTCTTTGGAGCGCAATCTGA
>JAZODY010000109.1:0-3111 GCA_045597245.1 Tidjanibacter sp. | reverse complement strand
GTCAGTCGTGGGGCCTCTATGGCTACACGATGATGTATCGTGAGAGCGGCGAGGAGCGCTACTTGCAGCAGGCCATCGAGATAGCCGACCTGCTCATCGGACGTCTGCCCGAGGACGGCATTCCCTATTGGGACTACGATTCACCGAATATTCCCGACGAATATCGCGACTCCTCTTCGGCAGCCATCATGGCCTCGGCCCTGATAGAGTTGGCCCAGTATGTGGATAACCGGAAGAGGGAACTCTACATGGCCACGGCCGAAAAACAGTTGCGCGAGTTGGCCTCGGAGAATTATCTGGCCGCGGTCGGTACCGAGCATGGTTTCCTCATCAAACACGGAGTGGGCAACCTGCCGGGCAACTCGGAGATTGACACACCGCTCACCTACGGCGACTACTATTTCCTCGAAGCATTGATGCGTTGGAGGTCGCCGGAGATGTTTAAACATTAAATTTTCGTTCCCGCAGAAATAAGGTGCGGGGATGAGAATTGAAAAAACGGGCTGCTTGTGCAACGAGAAAACGGGTCTCGCCATATCGAAACAGGCAAGAGAGAGAGAAACAATGTTGACGGAGAAAAGAGATAACATCAGAGACTTTGCCATTCGCCACGACGCCATTGCCGACCACTTTTTCTTCATCGGCTTCATGTGGGCAAGCGAGTGGTTGTTCGGCACACCTCTCTACGGCATGGTGCTGATTCTGGTATTGCGCACAGCCGGTTCGTGGGTGGAGATAAAGCACAGCCGCCACAAAGCCAAGATGGCCGCACTGAGCAAAATCAGCTCCTACAACATTTTCAGAAACACCACACTGTACAGCAATACCGCCTTCCTGTTGGGCGGTATGCTGTTCACGTGTTACATCACCTTCTCGGACTTCCGCGCACCTCATCAGCCCTACCCTTTCATGTTGGTCTGGATGGCGTTCGTGACGATAGTCTTCACACTCTTCGCTGTGTTGCTGCGTCGCCACGGTCTGGGTCTGCGAGTGGGTACGTTCCTCACAGGAGCCACAATATGGATTGTGGGGTCGGTGATGCTCTTTCGTGTGAGCGACCTTTTCGGGTTGGCCGTCCACACCACGTTTTGGGCTCTGGGCATAGCCTCCACAACGGCGGTAATGAAACAGATGGACAAAGATTTCAGACTCGTGACAATGCTGGCCGACAAAAAGATGTCGGAGGAAGAGGTTCGCCACAACGACGAACTGATTCACTCGGCCGCAATCATCATGGCCGACACCATCACACTGCTGATAGTGGTCGCATGGTTTTTCCTGATTGAGGGACACCAAAGGAGCGAGGTGCCGCGTCTTTTCAAGAACATCATGATACAGCTGCCCGTACTGTTCATGCTGGCCGGCATGGTGTCGGCGCTGAAACAGCCGTTGGACGAGCGCAGCAGAGAGAAATTGCAGGACTTCTACGCCGGCTACATTCGCAACGACCGCACACGCGAGAATCTGCGAAAGATGTTCATTCACAAATATCGTACACGCATAGGCATCAAAATTCTCATCTGGTTTCTGAAACCGTTTTTCAGGATGAAGGTTGAGGGCAAAGAGAATCTCGACAAACGCGACTATCCGGCCATATTCGTAAGCAACCACGGCGTGTGGTCGGGGCCGATGGCGGCGGTGATGTATCTGCCCACATACTTCCGTCCGTGGGTACACAACGTGATGTTGGACCGCAGGATGGCGGCCGAGGAGATGTATTCCACATTTTTCCACCGCCTGAAAATATTCGGCGAGAAGATGCAGCGACGTCTGGCCCATCTGGTCGCCGGCCCCGTAACATGGGCTCTTAACGCCTTCAACCCCATACCGGTGGAGCGCAGTTCGCATCGTCGTCTGCTGACCACATTCCACGAGACCATAGAGGCTCTTGCGGAGTCGGACAACGTGTTGATTTTTCCGGAGCGACCGATGGAGATAATCAATGAGAATGCCGAGGAATTTCTCCACAACAAAGAACAATTACGCGACCTTGCGACGGGATTCGCAAGCATAGGAAAGCTCTATTATGCCAAGAGCGGCCGCCGCATTGCATTCTATCCGATGTATATCAATCGCCAACAGAGGGTCTTCCGCATCGGACGGCCCATAATCTACAACCCGCACAACAACTACCACGAAGAGAAACAACGCATAAGCGAACAGCTTAAAGTCGCCATTGACATGCTCTCGACCGAGCCGGAGCGTCAGCGCAGTTTGGAGAGAAAGCGCTCGCGGTCCACAACGAAACGCACGTGATTTCCCTCTCCTATCGGCCCTCGTTCATCTTCGGCCGACACCGCAAAGGTGAGTTTGCGCCCCTCCACTTCGACAAGTTCTGCCGTAGCCGTTACATGGCCTCCCACAGGTGTCGGGCGAAGGTGCGAAGTGGAAATCATGGAGCCGACAGTGGTGGCTCCCTCGGGCAAGGCATCGGCCACGGCCCGCATGGCGGCATTCTCCATGAGTGCGGCAAGTGAAGGGGTGGCATAAACCATAAGGTCGCCCGAGCCCACATTGAGGGCGCAGCGGCTCTCGGAAACAATCTCCTCGGAGGAGGCTTTCAATCCGGCTTTAATTTCCATGACGATTCGTTGGTTTTAATTTGATGAGTCGGACAAAATTAATCATTTTTCACAAAACTCTCCCACCGTCGGGCCTCACGACAAACAAAAAAAACAGGCCGCTTCTCCATCCCGAGAAACAGGAGAAGAAAGAAATAATTGGCGGATACGGATGTTTTTGTTAGATTTGCGAGATTATTCACACAAATTCAACACAGAAGAAGACTTATGGCAGTTCAAAAACCATCCATACCAAAGGGGACACGCGACTTTTCGCCCGCCGAGATGACCCGAAGAACCTACATGTTCGACACCATAAAGAGCGTATTCAAGGCCTATGGCTACTCACCGTTGGAGACACCGGCCATGGAGAACCTCTCCACCCTGCTGGGCAAATACGGCGACGAAGGCGACAAACTGCTCTTCAAGGTGCTCAACTCCGGCGATTTCACAAAAAACACCACCCCCGACATGTGGACCAACCCCAACATGTTGGCCTCTAAAATATGCGAAAAGGGACTGCGCTACGACCTCACGGTGGCATTCGCCC
>JAZODY010000108.1:0-1732 GCA_045597245.1 Tidjanibacter sp. | reverse complement strand
GGTAGCAATTCTTTCTCTAATACCCACCATATACGGCTCCTTCTGCCGAAATTAACAATATGGTGAGGTAACACAAAAATGGTATATGTACCAACCACTTATCAAATTTCACCCTCATCCTGCCATTATTACGCAAGTTCTGATTATATTTGTACATCGAAACAAATAAACAGAACAGAGACAAGATTATGAAAAAAGTCATCAACACCCCCGATGCCCCCAAAGCTGTGGGCCCATACTCGCAAGCAATCGAAACAAACGGAACAATCTACATCTCGGGCCAGATTCCGGTAAATCCCGCCACTGGCGCAATCCCCGAGAGCATAGAGGAGCAGACCACGCAGTCGTTGGAGAACATTGGCGCAATACTCAAAGCCGCCGGTTGCACGTATGACAATGTGGTGAAAACCACCGTACTGCTCGACGACATGAATAACTTTGCGGCCATGAATGCAATCTATGCCAAGTATTTCGAGAAGGATATGCCGGCCCGCGCATGCTATCAGGTGGCCAAACTGCCGCTCGGCGTAAAGGTTGAAATTGAGAGCATTGCAGTGAAATAGTCCGAAGCAGGTTCAACCTCTAAGCAAATGAGATTTGGCGGCCGGCACAATGGGACGGCCGCCTATGTTTTGTCGAATCGGCCACATAAAACGGACACCTCCTACCTCTTCCCGCATTGCATAACGATTGTCCGAATGGTGGAAATCGAGCATAAAAACGGTGTATTCCGAACAAAATGAGTATCTTTGTATATTAATCGTCAAAACGAATTTATGTGGCTGAAAAAATACATTGAGTCGAGAATGTTTAAGAACAACAGTTCGAAATATTTCATCAAACAGTTCTTCTGTTATCTGCAACCCAAGTTCCTCGCCCGCCTCTTCAAACCCAACCCCGAGGCGATACTGAATCGCATGTCGGAGCAGGAACGCAACGAACTTGTGCGCCGAGCCGAGTACTACAACAAACTCACCCACCCCGCCACATTGCATGACACCGAGTTGGTACACATCCATCCGCTGAGCGACAACCGTCTGGGGGCCAATCTTAACGGAGTGAAAAAATCGGGTTCGCGCTACGTGCTCGACAGCAACGAGTACATGAGATTCTACGACCAGAAGCTGAGGGCAGGATTTCTCTTCGGCGACATAAGAACGGTGCCCGAAACTCCCACATTCGTTAAGAGTCGTCCCATAGCCGGCGACAATGCAAACTCTGTGCTGTTGCCTCTCAACAAGAAACGCCACTTCATGTTTGTGAACGACAAAAAGAGTTTCGGCGAAAAACGCAACATGCTCATCGGACGAGCCTACGTGGACCAACCGCACCGCTATCGCTTTTGGGAGATGTATCACGGTCATCCCATGTGCGACCTCGGCAACATAAATCCCAACGTGGCAGACCATCCCGAATGGTACACGGAGCCATGTACGATACTTCATCACTTGGACTACAAATTCATTCTCTGCATAGAGGGCAACGACGTGGCCACCAATCTCAAATGGGTGATGTCGTCGAACTCGTTGGCAGTGATGCCGCCGCCCACATACGAAACTTGGTTCATGGAAGGTACGCTGATACCCGACTATCATTACGTGGCAATAAAGCCCGACTACTCCGACCTCGAAGAACGACTCAACCATTACATCAACCATCCCGAAGAGGCCGAGGCAATCATCCGGCATGCACACGAATACATCCGCCCATATCGCAGCAACAGGCTCAACAA
>JAZODY010000107.1:0-3902 GCA_045597245.1 Tidjanibacter sp. | reverse complement strand
AACCCCTCCAATCGCTCCGCACCGAACACCCTCTTCACAAACTCCTTATCCACCCCTTCTCTGGTACGCAATCCCAGCATCACGCACTCGTCGAACCGCTCCTTCTCGCCCAACTCCTCTTCCTCATAAAGAACGTCACTGCCGGCCTTCTCGATATATCCGCTTATGGTGGCCTCTGCCCAGCGCCTGCACCTGCCGTCGAACGAATGGGCCGACGGACCTATACCCAGATAGCGCACCCCGTGCCAATAAGAGGCATTATGCTTTGCCCTAAATCCGTCGAGTGCAAAGTTGGATATCTCATAATGCTCGTAGCCCGCGCTCTCCAACATTCGATGAAGCTTCAAATACTGCTCCTCGCTCACGCTCTCATCCACAGCCTGAATGCCACGCCGTCCAAACAAAGTATTCGGTTCGATGCCAAGATGATAGGCCGAGATATGTTGCACCCCCAAGTCGAGCGCCTGTTCTATATTGTCGTGCCACTCCTCGTTGCTCATTCCGGGCACACCGTAGATAAGGTCGATGGTGATATTGTCGAATCCGACGCGCCGAGCTTCACTCACACATTCGACCGCACGTCGGGCCGAATGGCGCCGATTCATAAATTTCAAATCGCGGTCGATGAACGATTGCACCCCTATGCTCAATCGGTCGATACGGGTCTGTGCCAAACAAGCCAGATACTCCTCCGTAAGGTCGTCGGGATTGGCCTCCACCGTCACCTCCTCCAACAACTCTCCGCCCCACAGCCCGACGGCCGTATCAATCACCCCTTGCAACTCGCGCGGACTGCACACCGAGGGGGTCCCGCCACCGATGTAGAGCGTGCGCAGAGGGTCGTCCGCGAAAAAGTCATGCCAATGCTCCATCTCGCGTCTCAGCGCACCGAGCATCTCGTCACGACGTCGCAACGACATGGTTTTAAAGAAGTCGCAATAGCCGCAAAGACGCTTGCAAAAGGGAATATGTATATACAATCCGGCCATATCCTCACACCAAATACTCTCCTCCATGCCTCAACACGGCAGGCACCAACAAAGGCAAAAGGCCGGTCAAATATCCCGACCGACCCATACCTATATATAATAACTATACTACTTGAACAACTTCGGAGCAAACTCATGCAGACATCTGCGCCAAGTAAGCCACTCGTGAGCCGTACCCTCCGAGAGGTAGAACTCGTTGTCAATACCGCGCTGCGTGAGCATCTTGCTCAATGCCTCGGTACCCATACCCTCCTCCGAACCAACACCGAGGAAGAGCAGTTTGACATCTTTGTTGAACTTGTCGGCATCGGCAAAAACACCTCCGTAAGCCGTATTCATCGAAGCCTCGTTCATAAACACCGCTCCCGAGAAACTTCCGAACCACGAGAACTTATCCATGTTGGTAAGCCCGAAAGCAAAAGTCTGATGACCGCCCCACGACAATCCTGCCATGGCTCTATGTTCGCGACCGGCAAGGGTGCGGAAAGTTGAATCGATAAAAGGAATCAGGTCGTTAATCAGCACCGGCCCGAAAGTTGCACCGAACTCATCGCGCGAAGCCACCGTATTGCGACGGCCTCGGGTGGTAAATCCGAACGATATGGCGGCATCGCCACTATCCATCACCACTATCATGGGCTCTGCTTCGCCGTCGGCAATAAGATTGTCCATGATATGATTCATCTTGCCCTGATTTGCCCATCCCAGCTCGTCTTCGCACATGCCATGCTGCAAATAGAGCACCGGATAGCGTTTCTCGGGCTCGGCATCATATTCGGCCGGCGTATATACAAAGCAACGGCGAAACTCCTGCGACTGCTCCGAATAGTAGACGCACGAGCGCACCTGTCCTCTCGCCACATCCTTGCGCGGACGGTAGTAATCACCCTCGGGTCCCTCGGGAATCTCCACCGCACTCGAACGGCCGAAACTGCCGCAATAGGTCTCCGACATGGGGTCTGCAACCACCGCACCATCAACCACAAAGTGGTAGAAATGGAATCCCACTTCGAGAGGCTCGGTGCGTCCCACCCAATAGCCATCCTCCTCTCGGGTCATTTCATATTTGCCTCGGCAGTCCACAATCACACTCTTGGCGTCGGGAGCATAAAGGCAAAAATAGGCGCGCCGTTGGTCATCCACGCGGGGATAATCTCGTTGGAAGAGAGCCGTCTCCGACACAGTGGTGGTGGAGAGAATGTCGGTTTGCCCCATAACCTGCCCGCAGAGGGTCAGCAGGAGCAAAAGAATAAGAGTCTTTTTCATATTGCAATGTTGTGTGGTTTAAAATAAAACATCTGTCCCATATCTTCAAAGATATGGTTTTTCGCCTAATCTACCAACACTTTCGAAAAAATAATATCTCACTCGCCGAAAGGCAATCCGCAGTCTATCGACCTCACGCCACTCGCAAACCGCCTCTTATCGTGTCCGAAACAACCCAGTTCCGCATCCTGCCATTGCCCTTGTCTCACACCTACACCCTCGTCCTTCGCTCATTACTCCTCCCTCATCCGCCTTCGACCGCCTCACCCATACAAACAAAAAAGCCGACAACTCTCGTTATCGGCTCTCTGTACTCCGTAAGGGATTCGAACCCTTGATTTTAAGAATGAGAATCTTACGTCCTGGACCAACTAGACGAACGGAGCATTTATCCATTGGATTACGTTGCAAAGATAGTGCAATTTTTCTTTCCTGCAAAATTTTTCAAAAAAAAATCACAAAATCTTATCAAAAAGAGTATCCGAAAGGGGTAAAGGCCAACTTCATCAGTTTGAAATGCTGCTTTCCGAACGGAATGCCCACAATGGTAACACACAGCAACAGCCCGAAAAGCAGATGAGTAACCGCCACGCAAAGACCACCCGTGAACATCCATATTATATTAAGCACCGTATTGATGCAACCGTGTTTCACCTCTGCCTTCTCCACACTCTGACCGAAGGGCCACAGCGCCAACATAGCCAACTTGAACAGTTGCAAGCCGAACGGAATACCGACAATGGTCATACACGCGGCAATGGCTCCCGTTGCATACTCCAACGCAACTGTCAAACCGCCGAACAGCACCCATATCACATTTCCCAGAAATCGAAACATCCTCTTCTCCTCTCCTTACTCTTTTCGTTCTTCGCTCCGACGCCTACTCCTCGTTATCGTCGGCAACCAAGATACGACCGCAATACTCACAAATGATAATCTTCTTACCCTGACGAATCTCCACCTGACGCTGGGGCGGGATACGGTTGAAGCAACCACCGCAGGCATCACGTTTGATGGTTACCACCGCCAAACCGTTGCGCACGTTTGAACGTATACGGTTGTAGGCCTGCAACAATCTCTCGTCAATCTTCTCGCGTGCCGCAAGTTCCTGCTCTTTGAGATTCTCAACCTCCTGAGCGGTCTCGGCATCGATGGAGTCGAGCTCGTCCTTCTTGTTCTGGTAGTCGATTTTACGGTCGTTCAGAGCCTCCTCGGCCTGCTCAACCAACACCTTCTTGGCCTTAATATCGGCGGCATAAGTCTTCAAGTTTTTCTCGCAGAGCTGGTTCTGCAAATCCTGATACTCTATCTCTTTGGAGATGGCATCAAACTCGCGATTGTTCCTTACGTTGCGCTGCTGCTCCTCATACTTGGCAATCATGGCTTTGTTCTGCTCAATCTCCGCCTTGCGTTGTTTGGTAAGTGCTCCGAGTTCCTCTATTTCCGCATTGATATTGTCCAGACGGGTCTGCAATCCGGCCACCTCGTCTTCCAAATCCTGTACCTCGATAGGCAGTTCGCCCTTGATTTTGTTTATCTCATCAATCTTGGTATCAATCTTTTGCAGGTCATAAAGAGCCTTTATCTTCTCCTGCATCGTGTAATCGACTGCCGTATCAGTCTTTCTTCTGTTTGAAATTGCCATAT
>JAZODY010000106.1:0-5248 GCA_045597245.1 Tidjanibacter sp. | reverse complement strand
GTGCTCACACAATCAAAAGCAGCGAGGAGATGCTGCAGAACCTCATCGCCCACAAGCGTAATAGCAAAGCGAAGGCGAGCGCTAATGTTCAGTAAACCGAAGAGAGGTGGCTACAAATAGAGGCCATCTCTCTTCGATTTTATCAATTCAAAAATTATTCGTAAATTTGTCGTAAGCAACTGTAGTTCTGAAGTTTGCATGGCAAAAGTCGGACTCGAAAACGACACCTTGAAACAACCCAAGTGTCCCTCGAATTGGGAGTATAGTACTGGGCAAAGGTAAGTGCTTGATATACAGAGTGGGGAGCAGATGGACAGACTCTCGTTTTCCGCTCTGAAAATCAGACGGCTGCGAAAGTGGCTGTCTTTTTTTATTGGTTTGGGAAGAAGGGGTATCACGTCATCGCTACTGCATAATGGCTTTATTTTGGATTGCGCGCCCATATTCCCTATTGTTCGGACGTGGGGACAAAAGATTCATATTAAATCATCACTCATTCATCAACTTTACATCATATAGCAACTGCCCGTGTCGGTTATCGAGACAAAGCAAAGAGATTTCAATAGTAGCACAATAGTTTATTGAGAATCTAATAACCATGTGGCGTATGATAGAAAAAGTGAAAGATTGAAAAATTTTGCTTATCTTTGAGAAGATTAACACATATAGTATGCGAAAAAATAAAAAAGATAATTATAGAATATCATCTGTTAAATCTGCTAAATCTGTTGCGTTAGTTTATATAAAGGAGTGTGAACTTGACAAAGTCACAAAATTTGGGTTACCTGAAATTGACGACCGTTTCGATATTTGGAGAGTACCTATTTTATCTACGGATGAAGCTAAAATAGGTGAAATAGTAATTGATGCGATTTCTTCTTTTATTGATGTTAATAAGACGACAACAAAAGAAATTTTAGAAAATAGACTTTTAGGTAGAAAGCCGCAACCTACATCAAAAAAGAGAGATAAAAAAATACCTAAAATATCAATGTTGTCCAATACTATTCGTATGGGAGATTCAGAAGAATTACTAATGGATATGCCTAACGAATGTGTTGATTTAGTGTTTACTTCTCCCCCATATTATAATGCCAAGCCAGAATATGCAGAGTATCTTTCGTATGAAGAATATTTGTTAAAGATGCGAAAAATTATTCATCAATGCGCTCGTGTTCTGAATGAGGGACGTTTCTTTGTGCTAAATATTTCTCCTGTTCTTATTCGTAGGGCCAGCCGCAACGAAGCATCAAAGCGAATTGCGGTACCATTTGATTTCCATAGGATTTTCATAGAGGAAGGCTTTGAATTTATTGATGATATTCATTGGGTAAAACCGGAGGGTGCAGGATGGGCTACCGGCCGAGGTAGAAGGTTTGCCGCAGATAGAAATCCGTTGCAGTACAAACCTGTACCCATAACAGAATATGTGCTTGTTTATCGAAAAAAATCAGATAAACTCATTGATTGGTTAATAAGAGAGCATCCGGACCAGCAAGCTCTTAAAGAATCAAAAATAGCTGATGGATACGATGTTACCAATATTTGGAAAATAACCCCTACTCACAACAAGCACCATCCGGCAGTTTTCCCTATTGAATTGGCGGAGAAAGTTATTAAATATTATTCTATTAAAAATGATGTTGTATTAGACCCATTTGCAGGAACTGGCACAACCGGGAAAGCGGCGGTAAAACTCAATAGGCGTTTTGCCTTGCTTGAGCAAGATGAGAAATATATAAACCTAATAAAAGCCGATTTTGCACATCTAACTAATGCAATGAATATTGACTGGGTTAATGTAAGTATAAACAATACCGAAACTTTATTCTAATAACCATGAAACTATTAGATTGTATTGCTCCTCAGGGACTGAGTTTAGTGAAATATAGCGGAAAAGAGTTTGTCGATAAATTAGGTCTTGATATTGTTCAAGGCGTAGTTGGCTCAATTCTCAAGGGGAAGAATGTTCGTGATTTAACGGAAGGTTTAACTCAGAGGAGAATACTACTTGTAAGCGCATCGCTTATCACTACATATTTGAATGGACTTTCATCTTTTAAGAATTTTGAAGAAACGCTTAACGATTTAGTTAAGAAAAATGTTAGGATGAGGCTTTCAACTGAAGAAAAAAGATATTTATTGTGGTTTATTGGCTTAACAGGGAAAAGTATCCAAAATGTCATTAGAGGTACTATGTTGGAAAATTACATTGATGTCTTTGACGCTAATCTATGAGAGATATGTGCTGATATTGAGGAAACATATGGAGATATTGCATTGTACGTCAATTACAAGGAACAAGGTTTTTTCCTCAAATGGAAAAACTTATTAAGATGTTTGCTTGCAGTAGGGGCTGCCACGCTTACAATAAGGGGTTCAGAAAAATCTTTATATGGAAAAACATTTGAGAAATTTGTATTGGGATCTGTATTAACAATTTTGGGTTTCAATTATATAGATAAATCTGATGTATCCAAGTCAGATAAAGTCTTTTGGCTATCTGAGAGATTAGATAAGAGAGAAAGTGATGCAACATTATTAATCAAGGCTGGAGTAGGTGTGAGGTTTGATATTGGTTTCATTGGCAAGGGGAACACAGAAGTCAGTCTTGATAAAGTTTCTCGCTTTGAAAGGTTTATGGAGTTTGGACGAAACACCTATGCCACAACAACTATTATTCTTGTAGACAACATTGGTGTGCATAGCAGGATTATTACTATGGCACAAGAAATAGATGGACATATATTACAGATGCGAGAAACATACTGGGTATATAAGTTGGCTACTATTCTGAAAGATAAATTTGGGTATCATTCAGAAATCCTCAATTTCACGAAAGAGCAATCTTTATCCTATATTGACGAAAAAATGCGCAATGTTAATTTGAATGCTTTTTTTGGGGATGAGGATGAAATAGAGGAAGATGAATGGAACGAGTTGAAATTATAAAAAAACATGAAAACACTTTACATTGACATGGACAATGTGTTGGTCGATTTCAAGTCGGGAATCAACCTCACCGATAAAGAGTTGCTGCAACAATATGATGGCCACCTCGATGATGTACCCGGAATATTCTCTAAGATGCAACCCATGCAGGGCGCGATAGAGGCGTTTGAAGCGCTTGCGCAGAGATACGATGTCTACATCCTCTCCACCGCTCCGTGGAACAATCCTACGGCGTGGAGCGACAAACTATGCTGGGTGAAGAGGTATTTGGGTGAGGTCGCCTATAAGCGTCTTATTCTCTCCCACCACAAAAACCTTTGCAAAGGCGACTATATCATTGACGACCGCACACGACACGGTGTAGACATCTTCGACGGGGAACATATACACTTCGGCACCGAACGTTTCCCCGATTGGGAGAGCGTATTGGAATATCTTTTATAGGAGAATAAAAAAAGACGACCTAATGAAGAGGTCGTCTTTTTCTCTTTATGTCCGTCTCCTTTTAGAGACTGAATTGACAACTGATATAGGCGAAGCAGGTGTTATCGGCTCCGTCTGCTTTGGGCATGTTCATGCGGAAGTTGGGAGCAAGTTTCACATACTTGTTCAGTTTGAACTGCATGCCGGCAATGATGGCCGACATATCACTGTTGATGTTCCAATCGTCCTTCGAACTCATCATGTCGTAACGGGCATACACCTCAGTTGTATTGGTGAGGTTTGCTGCGCCGTAGAAAGAGATACCCGTAAGGTCGGCATCGGCTGCGAATCCGGTGTTCTGCATCATGTTATACTCGGCTGCAACATTAAAGATTTTGTTCTTGTAACCCAGCATTGATGAGAAATTGAACGTGTCCTCCTCATTGTCCAATGTGCCCTCGTTCAATCCTGCATAAAGGCGCAACGAAAGACCTTCGAGCGGAGTTATTGTGGCACCGACACCATAGAGCAGGCCGTCGTTCACCTGTACCTTCTTAAAGCCTTCTCCGTTTGAAATCATCACATCGGCCGAGAACCAGTCGTTGAATGCATATGCAGCTGATACACCGAGGTCGGCGCTGTCGCCAAATTTATACTGGGTGAGAAAGGTTTTCATTATATAGCGATGGCCCCAATATTTCTCTTGGAAATCGGTGCTGGTGAGAGGAATCATACCGGCATTGAGGGTAAGAGCATTGTGTTTCCATGTAATCATGGCATTCTTTATATATGCAATACGGTGGTAATCGTTCACATTCGACGATTTGCCGATATCCATAACGGCCTTGATTTGCAGGTCGTCGGTCAATTCATACTGATAACCCAGATAGCTGCGGTCGAGACCGAAACCGCGGTCGCTGTCCGTAGAGCCTATTCCTGTGTGAAAATTACTGAAAATAACGATGATTGGTGTTCCTTTCGACTCCGAGCCTTCCTGTGCCGAGAGGGAGATGCAGGAGCAAACCATGAGAATGCCTGCAAGAATGTTTCTTAGATTTTTCATCTCTGTGTTTTATGTTTGATTTCGGCTGCAAATATAGCAACTCCCATCGAAGAATGCCACCGCAGTACGATTTTTTATGTGTGTTCGTATTTCGTCATCATGCCAAGAGTTCTGCCGGTTGTCTTACAACCCCCACTCCATCAGTCTCTTTTCATCGCTGAAAATCTCTGCTGGGGTGCCGTCTGCCACTATTCGGCCATGATGCAGAATCATGGTTCGGTCACACAGCCGGCTCACCATATCCAAGTCGTGTGTGGCCAAGACAACCGTATGAAAAAACGAGCCGATGAGTTCCATGGTCTGTCGTCGCGCATGCGGGTCGAGATTTGCAGTAGGCTCATCCATCAATAGAATGTCGGGACTCATGGCCAATACCGAAGCTATTGCAACACGACGTTTTTCGCCTCCCGAGAGTCTGTGCGAAGTTCTCTGTTTGAGATTGAGTGCGCCTACTTTGGCAAGTGCGAAGTCTGTTCGTTGCGTTATCTCTTCTTCGGTCAGTTGCATGTTGGTCGGTCCAAACCTCACATCCTCCTCGACCGTGGACATGAACAGCTGGTTGTCTGAATCCTGAAACACTACTCCGACCCTCTCCCTTATTCGCGGAAGATTTTGTTGCACCACCCTCACACCGCCTATTTCAATCTCTCCCGCCGATGGCAGATATTGACCGCTCATCAACATGAGGAGTGTCGATTTCCCTGCGCCGTTCGCACCGACGAGAGCAACCTTCTCGCCATGTCCTATTACGAAAGAGAGTTGTTGGATGGCGGAATGGCCGTCGTAATAATGATATGAAACATTACTGAA
>JAZODY010000105.1:0-5616 GCA_045597245.1 Tidjanibacter sp. | reverse complement strand
GTCGGTCATATTATCGAAATCCTCCTTGAAATAGATTCCCACTCCGTTGTCCTGCAAACCCTGATTCTCGTCGAATCGGTCGATGGTGCGCGAGTATCCCTTCAAAACCAGATTACCGCTGCTGTCGATGTAATAGGTGAGCGTGCCGCCTCCCGACACGCGGTTGGTGGACGACATGGGGTTGTTTCCCGTATCGTAGTTGCCCTCCAATTCCAAGACCAACTTGTCGTTTATCAGGTCGTTCTGGAAATAGAATCCATACTCGTCGGAATTGACCGTCGATTTAGGAGTATAACGAAGATTGAAGTTCATATCGTCTGCCGAGAGCAGATTTCTTATCTGCGAAGTGAGGAAATCGAATCCCAACGAGGTGCCCGTACTTGCACCGATATTGAGATTCTCGGCATAATTGGTGTCGGAATAGAGCGTGCCGAATGCCAACAGATAGAAGAACTGGGTGGCCATCATCTCCTGCGTGCTGAAATTGCTCGAAATGATAGCCTGATACTCCGAGTCGGCATCGGGCAGTTGCACATCGAACGAGAACTGAGGCGAGGTGAGTTTGTCGGTGATATTCACCATACAGTCCACATTGGCCGTCGTATTGCCGGCCCTGCCCATCGTTCCCACCAGCGAGGCGATGGAGGTCCTGAGGCGATACGACGCAGTGATGTCGAGCGTGGCATCGGCCGGTTTTCCCATCCATGTGATTGAGCTGCCCGAGGAGAGGGTGAAGTTCTTGTCGATGATATTCTGAATGTTGAAATTATAATTTCCCGACGTGATTTCATACATGCCGTAGAGATTGAAGACGTCGTCCCTCGGTCGGATGTTCACATCGAGCGTGGCACTGCCGTTGGCCGTAAGCACATTGTTGTACTCGGGGTCGATGAGCAGTTTGAAGGTGAGGTCGGGCGTAACCGTAAGATTCATGTTTACGTCCAACCCGCCGCGACGATTCTCGTTTCTCACACGCTCCTTATACTCGCGCTGGCGACCGAAGGCGTGCTCCAACGAATCGACCCTAATCGTATCTCTCGGCGACTCGAAGGTAACATAGTCGGCAATATAGAAATCCGATGCTCCGCCCACCGCCACATTGAGCAACGAGTTGGGCCCCGTGGTCACCGCACCCTCCACCGTCGTACCCTGACGAGAACCCTTCACATCCACGCCTCCCGAGAGCGACACCCTGCCATAATAGGACTGGCCGGCCGAAACGCCCACATCCAACACCATGAGATTGTCGGGTATCAGTTTGAGGTCGTACTTGACATCCTGCATGTTTTTCAAATCGAGCCTTGCATTAAGACGGGCCTGATTACCCGCCGCATCGGTCAATATAGCATCGGTCACCGTGGCCACACTGTTTTTGAATCCGACATCAAGTTGCCCGGCCTCATAATCCACCCCCGTAAAGGCGACATGTGTTCTGAGACTGTCTATCTTCACCTCGCCATTCATGACCAATCGTTTCTCCGCACCGTCCTTACGCAGTTCCATGTTCAAATCGGCACTGCCGCCCACATCTTCCAACCCGCCCTTGAAAAGCGGAGTGAGAACGGCAACGGGCAATCCCTCCACCGTAATGTCGGTAAGGAAAGCCTTGTCGTAGAAACGGTGGTAGCTGCGCACCAGCGTCTGTTTGCTGTTCATGTTCTTCAAGGTGAAAATCACCCTCTGCTGGCCCGTATTCCACTGGCTCTCGAACTTCAACGGAGCCACCTCGAAATCGTTCACCCTCACACTGTCCAACATGGCCTCCGCATTCAGTCTGATACCATTGCCGAGTCCCATCACATCGGCATATCCGTTGATGCTGCCGCCCACGCCGTAACCATACTTGCCAATCAGCGGTTCGAACATGTCGAGCCTTACATCGTGGAGCCTCACCGAGAGGGTGTCGCTCTCCTCGGCCGACAACACTCCGTCGGCCATGATTGCGTGGGAATCGTTGTTCAGCACCAGACTATCAACCATGATTCGCGACCTGTTGTAGGCCATGTTTTTCGCCCCGATGTTCCAAAGTCGATTGTCTATGTCGATAAAGGAGGGCAGAATGCCGAAATCGACGTTCACTCCGTTATCCTCGCGCAATACCCTGCCGTCAAGACAGAAACGGGCTTTCGTGTCGTTGCCATTGTCGTCGAATCCCGCACTCAGTTCAAAATCGTTGCGGCACACCACGCCCTCAACCGAGAGTTGAGGCATGCGGAAATTGGAAATCAGGAAGTCGCGTGTGCCAATCGCCACGTCGAGACTGTCGCCACGCTCGGTCAGTTCCACATGCAGGTCGTCGGCAAACATCTGTTTATAATCGATATAGGGGGCATGCATTGACAGCAGTCGGCCCTCATCATCGTTGGGCCGCAGCCTCAGCTCCGTTCCCTCCGCCACATTGATGTTATTCAACGCCAAAGACAAAAACCGCTCCGTATCCTTTGTTCTGAGCGTAAGTTCCAAATCGGGGTCCGCCTCCGCCTGCTCATCACTATGCGCCACAGAACTGCCCTTCGAAACAATCGGCTCATATCCCTCCTCGGCCAGCACGGGCAGATATTCGAACAACGTTTGTTTAATGGTCTGCAAAGACTCCTTGTACCCCACCTCACTGAAATAGTCGAGCTCCACCAGCTCCGAGTCCAAAGTCACCGATTTGAAATCACTGCCGCTCACCGCAGTGACATTCACCGCCCCCATATTCACACTGTCGGCACCCGACACATAGAGCATGTCGTTCATGCGTACCCTGCCGTTCAGTTCATCCAGCCTGCCGCCGATACCCGTACCGTCAATCGTACCCGAGAGCCAAGCCACCGAGTCGGGACGGACATTGAGCCTATGCAATCCTATGCGTTGCAGATTCAGTTTGAAATCATATCGCGGTGTTCCCTTCTCGGCAAAATCGGCGGCACCCGAGAGGGCCAAACGGGCCGCGGGGTCGAACGAGACCAAATCAAGAGATAGGTCCTTGTTGTTATAATCGGCATTGAGAACAATATTCGAGTAGGTTCTTCCGTCGAATCGGAACGACTCCACATTCGACTCCACACGCGCCGCGAGCCTGCCCTTGCCAATCACTCCCGTCATCTCGGCGGTCATGGTCAGCGGACCGAGCACACCCGCCCCCGTAAGTTTTCCTGCATGCAGTTCATTCATGTTAATCACTGCCCTGAGGCTGTCGGGTCCTCCGTTGCCATCGGCCAACACTCCATCGACAGCCACATATCCCAAGTCGCCCACCAGATTGAACGATGCCTCGCCGCCATGCCCCTTCAAGTGTCCCCCGCCCGTAAGGCGCATGTCGCCCATGCCGTCGAGCCTGCGACGCAGCTTTCTGTCGATGTTTATGTCGCGACCGCTCAGCCCCAGAAAGAGCAGTTCGGCACTCGTCATATCGGAACGGATGTCCACGTTGTTCACCCTAATCTCTCTGGCACGGTCGTCGGTCACCGCACGTGCGGCACCCTCGGCCGAAAGAAATATATTGTCGTTGATGGTGGCACCATAGATGATTCCCTCGAAATTCCTCACTCCTCCCTGCACATCGAGCGAGAGTTCTTTCACATTGAAGTCCATGCCGGGCTTCATGCTCTTGACGAAGCAGTTGAGCGTCTGCGCCTCCAAACGGCTGTTCGACACCTTCGACACCAATTGCACAGAGTCGGCAAAACTGCGATACCCCTTCCACGAACCGGTCAGCAGGTCGAGATAAGGCATATTGATTTCGCTTCCCGTAGAGGCAATTTGCAGATTGCGGAAATACATCGACCCCTTGCGGAAGGCAAACACATCCGAGGCCAGCAGGTCGATACCATAACCGGTGGCGTCGATGAACGAAAGCCCTCTCAGCTCCATCATCACACTGTCACCAATGACATTGAGCTGGCGGGCAGCAATGCTCACATCCGAGAAATCCATATTGCGGAAGTTGATGCCGTCATGCACCTTCTCATAGCGTTCGTCGAAATAGCGGAATACGGTGTGTTCAATGTCCACGTCGGTGAACATGATGCCTGACTTGCGCTCCTTCTCTTCGCGCTCCTTGTTGTTCGCCGCCTTGACATGGGCAACGAGTTGAGATATATTGGGACGCTCGCCCAACGGGCGATTGAAATAAATCTTGGCCGAATCAATCTTCACCCCGCCGAACATCAGGTCGCCCTTGAAAATACCGGCTTTGCTGAGATTGGCCGACATGCGGGGAATATAGAGCATCGTGTCACCCTTCAAATCCTCCAAATAGAGGCCTTCAATGGTGAGCTTGTTGTACCCTCTTACCGATATTTTATCCACTGCCAATTCAACCCCCATCTTACGGTCCAACGCCTTAGTAAGCCTCTGTACCACAAAGTTCTGCACCGTATGAACAGAGAGCAGCAACGCCACCGCAAGAGGCAAAATTATCAGACACAATATCACTGAGGATACTACGGAAAACAATATTTTTATAACTTTGCCCATAAATGCACGATACAATTTACAAATTTACGAAAATTTCGCAAAACACGAAATAAAAAAGCATGACAGGAATAACGGTTTTAGGCATCGAGTCGTCGTGCGACGACACCTCGGCAGCCGTACTGCGCGGCAACCTACTGCTCTCCAACGTGATAGCAAGCCAGAGCGTACACATCAAGTATGGCGGTGTGATTCCCGAATTGGCCTCGCGGGCACACCAGCAGAACATAATTCCGGTGGTGGACACCGCTCTCAAAGAGGCCGGAGTGACCATTGACGACATTGACGCCATAGCGTTCACACGCGGCCCGGGTCTGCTCGGCTCACTGA
This sequence comes from Tidjanibacter sp., assembly GCA_045597245.1. GTDB lineage: Bacteria > Bacteroidota > Bacteroidia > Bacteroidales > Rikenellaceae > Tidjanibacter. Next base: position 825 of record JAZODY010000105.1, on the reverse strand, counting down.
TGGTGGGAGTGTCGTTCACCAAAGGATTGTCGATAGCAAAAGGTATTCCAATGGTGGAGGTGAATCATCTGCAAGGACACATCCTATCACACTTCATCGACCTGCCCGACGTGGAGATGCGCCATCCGTCGTTCCCCTTCCTCTGTCTGCTCGTGTCGGGAGGACACACCCAGATTGTGAGAGTGGACTCGCCCACCGAGATGGAAATCATCGGCACAACCATAGACGATGCCGCGGGCGAGGCCTTCGACAAGTGTGCCAAAGTGATGGGACTCGACTACCCGGGCGGCCCCATCATCGACCGCTATGCCAAAGAGGGCGACCCGAATCGCTTTGAATTCGCAAAACCCTCCGTACCCGATTTCAATTACAGTTTCAGCGGACTGAAAACCTCGTTTCTCTACTTCCTGCGCGACCGAGTGGAGGAGAACCCCGAGTTCATAGGAGAAAATACGGCCGACCTCTGTGCCTCGTTGCAAAAGACCATCATCGACATTCTGATAGGCAAACTGATAAAAGCCTCGAAAAAGACCGGCATCAGGGAGATAGCCATAGCCGGAGGCGTATCGGCCAACTCGGGTCTGCGCACCGCCATAGAGGAGGAGGGACGTCGCCGACGCTGGAACACCTATCTGCCCCCGTTGAAGTTCACCACCGACAACGCGGCAATGGTGGCCATGGCCGGACACTACCACTACATGAAGGGCGAGACTGCCGACCTCTCGGTAACGCCCGAGGCCCGACTCGAAAACATGCTCTGAAAGAGATAACAAAAAGAGAATCAAGAACAACACAACAGAAAACAGATTTATGTACGAGAAACAA
>JAZODY010000104.1:0-17399 GCA_045597245.1 Tidjanibacter sp. | reverse complement strand
CCATCTCGCGTGGCGAGGAGGCTGCAACGGTGGAGGCTTTCCTCTCCGAGAACGGCTATTCGTTCGTGCCGGGTTTGGACCCCGAGAGCGCGATTTACGGAATGTTTGCCACCCAGTACATTCCCCGCAATTTCATCATCGGCAAGGACGGCAACATCGCTGCCAGCGGATTAGGTTACGAGCCTGCCGAGTTTGACGAACTCGTGAAGAAGGTGGAAGAATTATTAAACGAATAACAGAATAAGCGATATGACGGAAGAAGGTATGTTGATTCTCGGCACGGCCGAGGATAAAATGAACAAGACGCTCGATTTTCTTAACGAGACACTGTTGAGCATCAGGGCCGGCAAGGCCTCCACGAATGTGTTGAAGGGTATCACGGTGGATTACTACGGTTCGCAGACGCCGGTGGATCAGGTGGCAAGTGTGAACATCCCCGATGCAAAGACCATTCTGATTCAGCCGTGGGACCGCGGTATGATTGGTGCGATAGAGAAGGCCATCATCAATGCCAACATAGGCATGACCCCCTCGAACAACGGCGAGGCCATCAGGCTCAATGTGCCGGTGCTCACCGAGGAGCGTCGTAAGGAGTTGGTGAAACAGGTGCGCTCCGAGGCGGAGAATGCACGTGTGGGCCTGCGCAATGCCCGTCGTGACGCTGTGGACGCTTTCAAGAAGGCCCAGAAGAACGGCATGTCCGAGGATGAGGCCAAAGGTGGCGAGGAAGAGGCACAGAAACTCATCGATAAGATGGGCAAGAAACTCGACGAACTCGTAGCCAAGAAGGAGAAGGAGATAATGACCGTATAGTTGCGGGATTGCCGATGATGTGGTCGGCCGATACCGAGGAACTGTGTTTAGGTGCGGTGGGTCGATTTCGGATTAGGCAGATTGAGATTGGGCCGTTCGATAGGCGGATGGCATGAGACACAAATGGCGGGAAACAATGTTTTCCGCCATTTGTGTCTTTTATATATTTATGTGGGAGATGCAGAATGTTCTCAAAACAACTCGGGGCCGACCTTTTCACAAGGTCGGCCCCGAGGCTTATTCTTATTACATTTATGTTGTCTGCGGTTTCGCAGGGGAGCATCTGCCCCCTGCGAAAGACGCATCAAAGACTAAATGTATTCGTCGTTCTGCTCCCAATCAACCAACTGAATCTGAACATAGGGAATCGGGAAGAGAATCTGGGTGTTGGAGTTCTCCCAACGCCATTTGAGCGGAGTTCCGGTGGCGGCATCCGCATCAGAAACAACCATACCGTTGTTGTCGGCCTGCAAGATGGGCGACAGACCCGGGGTACGTTTGTTGTAGTGAGCAACCATCACTTCGGTCAGACGGCCCGTACGGAGCAGGTCGAACCAACGGTGACCCTCGAAGCAGAGCTCCATGAAACGCTCGTTCTCGATAGCCAGAGCCATCTCTGCGTCGGAAGCAGCGGTGGTTGCGGCAACATCGGCACGAGTACGTACCTGATTCAGATATGGTGCGGCTGCTGCGTAGCCCTCGTTCTCGTTCTTACACTCGGCCATCATCAACAATACGTCGGCATAACGATAGATGATGTTGTCGTGGCTGCTGTTGCAGCTGGTTCCGGCGATGTCGGCCATGTCGTAGAATTTGAGCGTTGCGGGAATTTTTGCAAAGTGGGTTCCCTCAATCTCGATGGTCTCAACCTCAGCGGAGGGATTGACAGCGGTCTCACCCTCGTAGACGCCGTTGTAAACCAGATTGGTGAAACGCTCGCCACCGTCATTTTTCAGTGCGTTGAAGAGGTCCCAAGTCATCAGCATGGTGCCGTTTCCTTGATTTACTCCGATGTTCGAACCGGTGTAGCTCATCTGGCCGGCCGGAGTAACGATGTTGGGGATGGCACGTACCATCAGGTAGTTGGTAACTTTGGTGGCACCGTTGTGGAACTGAGCTGCCAAGATAATCTCCTTGTTGAGCGTGTTGGCCGAGCTGTGTACATCGGCGGGATTGTCCATCAGACCGAGATCGTCGGGATTGCTGGTGGCAAAGTCGATGATGTCCTGCAAGTACTCCTCGGCTGCGGTGAAGTTGCCCAGAGTCATCTCCACCTCGGCTGCCATGGCGCGAGCCGCGTTCTTGGTGGCGCGTCCGCTGTTGTCGGTGAGGGGCAGATTGGCGATGGCGGTGGTGAGGTCGCCCTTGATGAGAGTGTAGACCTTGCTCACCTCCTCACGCGGATATCCGTAGAGGTCCTTGTAGTTGATGATTACGCTCTCCGTGATGGGGAGTTTGCCGAACAGACGAACCAGATTGAAATATGCGTAGGCACGCAGGAGTTTGGCCTCGCCCTCAAACTTGGTTTTGTTCTCGGGAATGCGGCAGTTATCCAATGCGCTCAGCACATAGTTGCAACGGTTAATCATGTAATAGAGACTGCTCCACAAGCCGGAAGATATTCCCGACTGCTGCTCGTCCCACGAGTTCTCGTTGAGCATGATGTGGTCCTGAGAGTTGTTTTTCTTACGGTTGTAAGCACCGTCGGTAGCCAGCTCATTGAGCAGAATGAGGTCTGTCGAAGAGGTTTGCAGATAGTAGTAGGCGTCGAAGAGAACGTTCTCCACCTCCTCGTCAATGGTCATATAGGTCTCCATCTGCATCGAGTCCGTCGGATAGCGATCGAAGAAGTCCTCACTGCAAGAGACCGTCAGCGCCGCAGTGGCTGCTGCTATAATATATAAATATACTTTTTTCATAGTTTTATGCAATTAAGACGTTTAGAAATTAAAGTTGGCACCGAAGGTAATAACTCTTGATGCGGGATAGTTACCGAAGTCCACACCGTTGTTGGTGGCACTGTTACCAGCGTTGTTTGCCTCAACCGAGTATCCGGGATATTCGGTGAAGGTGTAGAGGTTCTGTACGTTTACACTCAGACGAAGACCCTCCAACATGAGCTTCTTGCAGAGCTCTTTGGGGAAGGTGTAGCCCAAAGCCACGTTGCGGATACGCAAGAAGTCCGAGCTGTAAAGATAACGGGTCGAAGCGTTGATGTTGCTTCCGAGGTTGTTGGTACCGGCGATGTGAGACTTTCCGTTTCCGGGGTTCTCTTTGCTTTGCCAACGACCCAGACCCGACTCAGCCAATACGTTGTCGTCGTAGCGGTTCAGAGTGAAGGCGCGGGCACCTGCGTAGATAACCTCACCACCCACCTGACCATCGATGGTTGCCACCAAGTCGAAGTTCTTGTAAGAGAAGTTGTTGCTCCAACCGAAGGTGAAATCGGGCTGATAGTTTCCAACCAGCTGGAAGTCGGCCGTAGAGATGTCGCCGCTCTTGTCGTAGTCCTCAAACATAAGGTCACCCACCTGCTGAGCACCGAATTTCGGGTTGTTGGCCAGCTCCTCTGCGTCGTCGAAGGTGCCGATTACTTTCAGCATATACATGTCACCCATCGGGCGGCCTACGTAGTTACGCATAACGCCACCCCATTTACCTGCACCGCCGTCGCTCAGCTTGGTCTGTCCGTCGGCCAGCGAGACAATCTTGTTCTGGTTCTTCGACCAGTTCAGGTTGGTTCTCCACTTGAAGGCGCCGGTGAGAATCGGAGAGGTAACCTGTACCTCGATACCGCGGTTCTCAACCTCACCCGAGTTCATGCTGATGGTTCCTGCCATACCGTTGAAGTTGGGGATGCTGGTGTTCATCACAACGTCGCTGTTTCTCTTGTAGAGGTCTACGGTGATGTTCAGTTTGTTGAACAGACCGAGGTCGAATCCCAAATCCCACTGCTCGTTGGTCTCCCAACCAAGTGCGGCATTTGAGTAACCGTTGGGATAGTAACCCTTCTTGATGCTGTCGCCGAATACCACGTTGTGGTTCTTGCCCAGCGAAGAGAGCCATGCGTAGTTGTTACCAATCTGGTCGTTACCGGTCAGACCGTAGCTTACGCGCAACTTGGCGATGGTCAGCCAATCGGCTTTTGCCCAAGCCTCCTCGGAGATGTTCCATGCCAACGAACCCGAGTAGAATACACCGGCGCGGTTGTCGATACCGAACTTGCTCGAACGGTCGCGACGAATCGAAGCCGAAGCAACATACTTGTTCTTGTAGTCGTAGTTTACACGGCCGAAGAGAGCGTCGAATGCATACTCGGTGTTGCTCGACGAACCGTTCCACAACAATGCACCGTTTACGTTGGTGATGTTGGTGTTGTCAAACGGATAGGGGTTATCCTTGTCGGTACGGGTGCTCTGCGATACGCTGAAACCGCTGTTGTACTCTGCATCGTAACCGGCCACGATGTTGAAGTTGTGAACCTCGTTGAGCGAGAATTCATAGCTTGCGGTGGTAGACCAATAGAGATTGTAGCTGAAACCTGCGCTACGGCTACCCGAGATACCGTTGGGGTTCGGGGTGGAGATGTTACCGGTTTGCTGGTGGTTCATGTAAGCCGTACGATAGTTGTCGGTCTTTCTCGAATTGGTGGTGAAGTTCGCCGAAGACCTCAGGTTAAGACCCTTGATGGGGCGAACGTTGATATAGAGATTGTTGAGCGAACGCAACGAGTAGCTGTTGTTTTTCAGCTCCAAGAGGTTGCTGACGGGGTTGTGCAACTGAGTGTTCAAACCGTAATCGGGATAGTGCTGTGCTATCTGGCTGTAATCGCCGTTGGGCTGATATACGGGGATGATGGGAGGCATGGTCAATGCCTGAGCCACGATACCCTGACCTATATCGGTGTTACCGCCGCCCGGATTCTGCGAACGAGAGTGGTTGTAGGTGGGGGCGAACGATGCTCCTACGGTGATAGCTTTACCAAGCTTTGCCTCAAACGAACCTTTCAGACCGATGCGCTCGTTGAACGAGTTGAGCAGAATACCGTCCTCATTCAGATAGTTGGCCGAGAGGCTGTACTTAACGGTCTCCGAACCGCCGTTGATACCCACGTTTGCGCGGAAATTGACTGCGTTGCGGAATACCTCTTTCTGCCAATCAACGTCCTCATAGTTGCCGCTGTTGCGCAGGGCAATGAGGTTCTCATACTGACCGATGGTACCGTTGTTGGTACGGGCCTCGATAATCATATCGAGATAGTCGTCGGCACCGAGAACATCGACATATTTCTGCACTTGGCTGATACCCACCTGAGTAGATACCGAAATCTGAGGCTTGCCTGCCTTACCCTGTTTGGTGGTCACGATGATTACACCGTTACCGGCACGCGAACCGTAGATGGCCGAAGAGGCGGCATCTTTCAGAATCTGAATGTCTTCCACATCGTTGGGGTTGAGGTTAGTGAAGAGCTCGCTGTCGGTGGTGGGCATACCGTCGATAACGTACAGAGGGTCGTTACCGCTGTTGATAGAACCTGCACCGCGGATACGGATTGCGGGAGCCTCACCCGGCTGGCCGCTAATCTGCTGGAAAGTGATACCCGACGAAAGACCAACGAGGCTCTGTGCGATGTTGGAGGTAGGCATGTTTGCAATCTGGTCGCCCTCCACGGTGGAGATGGCGGTGGACAGAGAGCGTTTGGTGATGGTACCGTAACCGATTACCACCACGTCATCCATCTTCATGGCGTCCTCTTCCAGTACCACATCAATCTTGGTCTGATTGCCAACGGTAATGGATTTGGCAATGTAGCCCAAGTAGTTGAAATTGACAACAGTGCTACTGGGGGGGGTGGTGATGCGCAGGCTGAACTCGCCATCTGCGCCTGTGGCCGTACCAATAGAGGAACCTTCAACCGTTACGGCTGCACCGATAATCGGATTTCCATTAACATCTTTCACGGTTCCTGTAATCGTGGTGGATTGGGCCACGATGTTTCCTGTCAGCGATAGTGCCAATACGAGTGTGGCACATCGTTTCAAAGTTTTCAGTAAAGATTTCATCATGGTTTTAATAAATAAATTAGTTGATTAAGTTTTTTGTGATTTAGCGTAGTTCATGGTTGCTCCCGTTCAGCAACCGAGGTGGTTTTTTCATTGTTTTTTTATCATAAGCAAGCCGGTTTTGTTTGGTTTGACATAGTTAATCAAATTCAAAGATAATAATTTGTTTTTATTCTTGCAAACGTTTGCGGTGTTTTATCCTAAAAGAGATTATTTCCTCGAGCCTCTTTGCAAGCCGTGCCGACTGCATTTCGGACGGGGATGTTGCGGAGTTGCGAAAAAAAGGGATGCACCCCGAGAGGCGCATCCCCGTCTGTTAATCCTGCAATCACTCCTATCGTTGCAGTGTTATGCTCATCAGGCCAATCACCACCTCGTTCGATACCGCCTCCACCGTCAGGTGCGACAAGCTCTTTTCGGGGTCGAGCGGCAACTCCAATACCGTTGCGGCTCCTCCGTCCACAATGCGGCTCACTCCCGGGTAACCCATCACCTGTGCCCAATCGTTGCGCACCTCTCCACTCTTCAATCTGAGGCGGTAGAGGGGCGTCGAGCCGTAGTCCAGCGGCAGAGGTGAACTGCCCTCAACCCTTCTGCTGCGGTCGAATGCCTCGCCGTCTTCAAAGAAAAGTTGCTCTATCGGAGCCCAATTATAGGGATTCACAAGGGGCAGCTCGCTGCATGTGCCGTCGGTGTAGTAGGCACGCACATATCCGTTGTCGATGTGGCACTGCATGTGGTTGGTGCTGCCCGCCATCAGCAGATAAAGGCTTCGGCCCTCTCCGTCGAGCGGTATCTCCACCTTGTCGGGATAGTTGTCCCACAGCGACACGTAGGCTATGTTCTCGCCCTCGGCGGGAGTGCGGAACGGAATGCCCAGCTCGGTCTGCAACAAGTCGCTTCCCTTGACTCTGGCACGCAGGCCGCTGTCGTCGATGTCTGCCGTCATCAGCGGATGACACCATTCGCCTATTCCCTGCTTGGGCAGTTGCAGGGTGGTGTAGGGTGAGCGGGGCGAGAGATACTCGTTGCGGAAGATGTCCGTAACGCGGGCATTGAATGCGCTGCCCATCTCGATGGTTTCGCACAGGGTCGCATCAATCTTCTCGAAAGGTTGCGGCAATCTCTCGGCCTCGGCCGACGCTCTCTGCGGCTCTTGTACGTTCGGCTTGTTTCGGCGACCCTTCCAGCGAATGCTCACTTCCATCTCCTCGTCGGCCGAGGCCGCTACGGTGACGGCTATCAGTTTGCGCCCCACGCTCTCTTCCACATGTCGCCACTCGGCCCTGCGGCCGTTCACTTTAACTCTCTTCATTTTGGCAAAGGCGACGGGCAACTGGAACTCCACATCCTTCACCGCAGACAATCTGTGGGTGAGGGTGTAGGTTGTGCGACGACCCTTCTGCTTGAAGTCGAAATCAATGTCGGGGGTATGTAGGGCGGCATGGTCCCACTCGCCCGGAAATCCGGGGCGTATCTTCATGCGGTTGTTCAGTCCGTCGGGCATAATGCCGTAAAGGCCCTGAACAAAGAGACGCGAGGCCACTCCAATCGGGTCGCCGAAGTCGCGATAACACTCTCCGCGTGCGGCGTCATAGAAACTCACCTGACCGAAATTGCCCGGACTTTCGCCCATATACATGCCGTCGAGCACCGAACTTTTCAACAATTTGAATCCCTCCTCTGGTCGGTTGGCCTGAAAATAGGCCAGAGCGGTGTGCATCACCTCGGCAAAGGCCACGTTGTTGATGCTCCATGAGTAGGGCAGCCAATTGGTGGTGGCAATCGTGGCATATCCCGCGCTGTTTATCTCCTCGGCATGGGGACTGTCCTCGGCCACCCTCACCGGAATGTGGGGCAGATAATCATCCACATAGCGGGTGGCCCGATAGGCCTGCTCGGGGGTGGCTATGTCGCTGTCGATGGCGTGATAGATGGTCCATGCTCCGGCACTCTCGTGCAGTCGTTGATGGCCCATGAAGTCCTGAAACTCGGCCCAATGGCCCGCCTCGGGCATCCACAGACGCTCGTTGATGGCCGCCAATATTCTGTCTGCCTCCTGACGATAGGGGGCGGGGTCTTCGCCAATCTTGGAGGCTATCAGAGCCGCCAAGCGGTTGGCGCGATAGTTATAGGCCGAACTGTGGGTGACGGCGCCGCTGTTGTAGTAGAGTGCGTCGCTGGCCCAGATGCTGGCATAGGCATCGTAGAGACTGTCGCCGTCGGGGTCGAAGTTGTGCTTCTCCCATGCCAGATGCAGTGTGATGACGGGCCACATCTTGCGGGCATACTCCACATCTCCCGTCCATTGAAGATGCCACAACAGCTCGTCGATGTAGCACAGATTCATGTCGTAGTGATGCATCTGGTCGTTGCGTTGCGGGTTGCGGCAGATGTAGCCGTTGCTGTATTGGGGCGTTCCCCACACCTTCATGCTGCGTGCCAACGCCAGCGCAGTGTCTTGTGCGGGATGCGGAATGGTGCAGGGTACATCGGTCACCTGACTTGCGGCATAGTTGTCGAAGTGTTTGCGGGCGCGGTCGTGCCATCCCAGAGCGTCGCCTGTGTAGCCTGCACGCCAACCGTTGAGCGGCTGACGCCATCCCACCGCACCATGCAGCCACACCTCCTCTGTGCCCCACACTCCGTCGGCGGCCACTGCCAAAGCACCGCCCAGATTATTGAGAAACGGGTCGGGAGTGACGAAACGAATGCGCTCGGCCAACTCCTTACGTTCGGTATCCCAAGCGAGGAACTCCTCCCTGCTGCCTGAGAGTTGCAGGTCGTTCACAACCACCTTTATGTAGAGGGGCGATTGGGCGGAGAGTTCTGCTCGGAGTCGTTGCAACACCTCTCCCGTCTCTATCGGGTCGAAACTCAGCGGGGCATCGGCACCCATGTCGCCATTGCGTGTTAGGCTCTGATTGCGGATGGGACTCATAACGGCCTCCACCTCCGCTCCCGCGGGCAGATTGCCCGAGAACTCCCACAAGGCACTCTCCTCGTTCATGCTCGGCAGAACGACTATCGTCAGCTCTGCATTCTCTCCCCAACGCGGGTCTTTCAGTCGGTAAGAGCGACGTCCGGGAGTGTAACGTGCTTCACAGAACTCAGTGCTTTCCAAAGGGGTGACACTGCCGTCGGGCAGGTGAATGACGAAACGTATGTTGCGATTGTCGCGCTTGACAAACGTGGCGAATATGGGGCGGTCGCTGGTCTCCAATCGCCACGCCGTGGGACCTCCGTAGAGGGCTCGCGTATAGCGGTTCTCGCCATTCACACAGACAAAGTCGTCGCCATCGGGCAGATATTGCAGACGCCTCTCGGTGCCACGCTTATGGTCGTTGAAAGAGGTAGACTCAATCCTGTCGCCGGCTCCTTTCACATTATTTCCCTGCGTGGCATATTGCGACCATGCGGCCGCAACCGACTGTGTGAGAAACAAAATGGTCAATATTACTCTTTTCATCTGCTTACGGCATTGGTTTCAATCCTTCCCAGCGTACGTTCCATGTTCCGTCCTTCGGGAATCCCGGGTTCTCTGTTTCGCAACCATCCCAGCCTGCACACATCAGGGCCACTGCGGTCAGAAGACCGCCGTTACCCGGCAGGTAGCAGCGCAGACGGCCGTCCTGATAGTTGTGTCCGTTGAGCAGATAGGTGTTGGTGCGTTTCTCCATCAGCAGAGCACCCACAGCCTTCTCCGGCTCGCCCAAGCGGGTCGCATTCATGGCGGTCATCGGGTAGTCCCAACCCCATGTTTTACCCCAGTTCCAATTGTCCCATATCCAGTCGAGGGTGTTCTTCATGTAGTCCTCGCGAATCAGTTTGTTGGTGGGAAGAATACCCACCGAGCCCAGAACGGCCATGTGGTCGCTGGTAAATCTGATGTCCTTGTAGGTGTCCACCGCATCCTCCGAGGCCAGATAGAGTCCGTCTTCGTTGTAGGCCAACGGCGAGAGTTTGTCTATCATCTCGTCCCACTGCAAGTTGCGTCCTTCGCCCATGCGCTCGCGCCACTCCTGAGCCACCTGCATGGCGTAGTGCCAGTAGGAGAGTTCGAAGGGTGAGTTGATGGTGGTGGCCGCTTTCAGGGTCTCCTGAGCGGGTATGGCACCTTTGAGTATGAAACGTCCCTCCAACTCGTCATAGACTGCAAACGAATACATGAACTTGGCCGTCTCCTGCACCAAATGGTAATACTCCTTCAATACCTCCTCGCTCGGATTGGCACGATAAATCAGTTCGGCCATATAGATGTAATGGGGCTGCTGCCAAATCAGGAAGCTGCCCACATTCGAGGGGGCCTCGGCGGCACTCGGGTCGGTCATCTTCATCCAACGGATGCCGTCGAATCCGGAGCGACGGGCAATCTCGCGCGCCATCGGCTCGGCCTTCTCATACCACTTCATGGTGCGGGCCAGAAGGTCGGAGTGACCCCACAGCGGCTGCCATGCCTGATGCCACCAAATCATCTCCAAGTGGAACTTGCCGAACCATGAGTTGTAGGTCAGACCCGTCTCCTGAGGAGGCGTGCTGCCTGCACTCTGGATGGCCAACAGATATTGGGAGAGGACCACCCTGCGCTCCAACTCGGGAGCACGCGGGTCGGTACACTGCGAGAAATCCACCATTCCGCCCTCGTTCCAGAATGCGGTCCAATGGGCGGCACTCTCATCCATAGTTTCGCCGGCGGTCGGAAGCGCCTCTTCGGCAGGCTCCTCACCCATGAAACGGCAGGTGAAGTTCAACCTATCGGTCGAGGGCGACAACACCCAATAGTTAGCGGCCTTTTCGGCAAGTGTCGCCTCGCCTTCCCAGCGCAGGTCCACATAGTAGGTGGTGGCGTCGAGCGTACGTTTCAGCAGGGCCGATTGGGCATCCTGACGTACCACCTCGGTCCGATGTTTGTCGTCGGCTCCCCACAGACACGCATCATCTGCATGTGCGCCGGTGGGATAGGGGAAACGCAGACAGATGCCGCGGTAGAGTCCCTCCCCCGCGGGGGCCGCACTCTCCACACTTGCGGCTATCATGTCAAGCGAGGGGTGGCAGGCGGTGCCGACCTTCATGGCCGTGCCGCCCAGCGAGTAGTTGCTGTGGATTTGTCCCTTCTGCAAGTCGAGCGTCTGGTCGATGTCGGCAAAGTCGGCCATCGTCGTTCCCTCTTTCAACTCCAAGCCCACGATGCCCAAGTGAAGTCGGTGGGGATTCTCGCGCAGATAGTTGCTGGCATCCAACAGGCGTGCCGGCTCTTTGAATTGGCAGGCATATATCTCCGTCTGGGGACGGCCGAAGTCGTACTCTTTCAGCACCTCGGCGGGCTGATAGTTGTTCACATTGGGAAAGCTGTGCCAACCCCACTGACTCTGTGTGCCCAGAGGCACGCCGGTCTTGTAGTTGTCGGGGAAGGTCTGCAAGCCGGTTGCATCCACCGTGAATGCAAACTCTCCGTTACCCACCGAGAGCGAGGCCAGAGAGTCGAATTTGATTACATGAGGATTGTTGCGCTCCAAGAGTGCCTGACGGTCGATGGGAGACTGAGTGGCGGTGCCGCACGCAACCAGCAGAGCCGTCAGCAATGGATAGATGTAGTTTCTTTTCATGGGTTTATATCTGTTTTTGTTAAATCAAGCTGTTGAGGTAGACCTCGATGTTGGTGTAGTCGTCGTCGAGCGAGTGACCCGCGGAGTCGGCGGGGTCGTCGGCATTCAGTCCTCTCTTTTTCTCCCAATCATCGGGCATGCCGTCGCCATCGCTGTCGGTACGTTGCTTTCCGCTCTTCAACAACGGCCATCCGCCGACATCCTCCGGCGAGTTGATGATACCGGTGGGGCTGCCGAAAGCGGTTCCCTTTTTCACATGACGCAGAATCTCCTTGTCGTAAGCGTCGCGCGAGAAGTTGCAACCCACCTCGGCCAACACCCTCTTGTAGGCCGCAAGGGGAGTCTGCTCCTCTATCTTCTCATAGGGGAAGGGGGTATCCACAAGACACGAAGCCGTCTCTTCGCCCGCTGTGGGTATGGCTTCGGGAGAGATTCCTCGGGTGCTCTCCGCATTGCCCGGAGCGGGGATGTATTGCTTGCCGGGTTTGTCGGTCACGCCTTTGTGGTTGTCGAGCGTCACCTGCTCGTCGCCCTCCATCACGTTTCCGCTCACGTAGAATCTTCCCGTACCATCCTCGGCCACATCGAGCAGACGGGTGTGTTTCGATGCGGGACCGGGCTTGTAGTAGTTGTTAGTGAGGTTGATTTCGGCGTGATGTCCTCCTCCGTAGGCACTCTTGTAGTCCCAATTATAGACCACGTTGTTTCTCACATCCACCCACTTCGTTCCGTCCACGGAGGAGAATCGAGGATTTCGGCTGGCGTGATTGGCCAACATGTTGTGGTGGAACGAGGCTTTGTAGCCGCCCCATATTCCGCCGAATCCGTGGCTGCCCTTCGTGTGTTTCGACTGGTTGAGACTGTGAGCAATCAGACACCACTGCACCGTAAGGTTCTCGGTCTTATAGATGGAGAGACACTCGTCAATGCTCCAACTGACCGACAAGTGGTCCAATATGACGTTCTTCTGTCCGTATCTTCCGCCGCCGAGACCGTCACCGTCTTGCTCGTAGCGGTCACCCATCCTGACGCGGATGTAGCGGACGATGACATTGCTGGCATTGATGGAGAGCGGATAATCTTTCAGACAGATTCCGTCTCCCGGGGCCGACTGGCCGGCGATGGTGATATTGTCGTTGTTTATCTCCAACGGCGATTTGAGTTCGATGGTGCCGTCTACCGCAAACACCACAATGCGGGGACCCTCCGCCTCCACCGCTTCGCGCAGACTTCCTTTTCCCGAATCATTCAGGTTGGTCACCACATAAACCTCTCCTCCGCGGCCGCCGGTGGTGTATTTCCCATAGCCCTCTGCCCCCGGGAATGCCAGCGGCTGGGCTGTGAGGTGTCCGCAACAGGCGAGGGACACGAGGAGGGTAAACAAATACTTCTTCATCATAACTTGGTTCTCCATCTTTTTTTATAAGGCAAAAAGGCGGGTCGTACTTTTGATTGGGGTCCGAACAGCCTTTGTTGCTTGTTGTTTGACAAATAATTGAATTTCCGATTGGACGCTGTTGAATCAATGCAAGATAGTAAAAATAGTTTGTTCCGCAAACGATTGCGGTGCTTTTAACAGAAATTAATGTTTCGAGGCTCCTCTCCGCCCTTTTGCAAAGTATTGGCCAAACACACCCATTTGCGGTAGAGCCGCCAAACATGTCCACTCCGCAACAGAATCCCAACCCTGCTCTTCCCGCAACAGAATCCCTGCCCTTGCTCTTCCCGCAACAGAATCCCCAACCCCTATGCACTATAATGTTCAAAAAATCAGCGGGCGTCGAAGTCCTGCATCAGTTGTTGAAGATAGGCTTTGCCCATGAGGGCCAACGAGTCGGTGTTGTTGCCGCTGACCATGGAGGCCTTGTCGGAGGTGCAGTCCCATACCACCGAATTGCCCTCGCGGTCTATCATGCCGAATCCGTTGTTGAAGGTGTAGAATGCGAACTCGGGGGCACTCTCGTCGAGCAGGTTTTTGCTGAATGGGAAATCATCGGCGGGCAGCGAGAGCTGTGCCATCAGGGTTGCCGCAAGGTCGGTCTGGGTGCCTGTGCGCTCCACCACCGCCGGTTCGGCCACCGCGCCGCCGGTCCATACCATGAATATGTGGTGGTTTTCGGGCGAGTAGCGGGTGATGTTCTCGGGCCAGAGGAACGAGTGGTCGGGCAGCAGAATCACCAGCGTGTCGTCCCATACTCCCGAGGCCTGCATCTTGTCGAAGAGGTCGCCCAAGCAGTCGTCGGTGAAGGCCACCGAGTTGGTGTAGGGATGGGAGAATTTGTCGAAAGGCACGTCGAAGGGCTCGTGGCTGCTGAGCGTGAGCAGTGTGGTAAAGAATGGGGTGTCGCTCTCCTCTGCCAGTTCGGCCACGCGGTCGGCGAAGAAGTTGCACATCAGTCGGTCGTCGTAGCCCCACTGCGACATGGGTTGGTCGAACGAGAGCGCATCCTGACCGGTCACAGTATCGAAACCGGAGCCGTAGAAGAACGAACGCATGTTGGTGAAATCGATGTCGCCACCGTAATATATCGAGGTGCGATAGCCCGCCTGACGCAGGTGTTGTGCAATGCCTGACAGGGTCTGGCTCTTGGCCGGATGTTTCATTATGGAGGAGGTGGGCTGTGCGGGATAGCCGTTCAATACCGCCACCAGACCGCGGTCGGTGCGGAACGAATTGGCATATAGATTGTTAAACGTAATACCCCCCCCCGCGGCCTCATTCAGTCGCGGCGTAATCTGCGGGTCGCCGCCGACGGCTCCCACAGCTGTGCCGGCAAAGCCCTCTATTATGACCAACACGATGTTGGGACGCTCGGTGCGCAACAACATGCGTACGGAGTCGGTCGTGCTCTCTTCGCGCTCCATCATCCCGGCCACGATGTGCCCGGCCTCTTCACTCTCCATGTAGTGATACTGCTCGGCGTAGCTCTGCTGGCGCATCGACGAGTCCATGAGTGTGAAGCAGGGATTTACGGCCGAGTGGTTGAGGAACATGTTGGAGCTGAAATAGACCTTGCCTTCGTTGTTCACCGAGGCGTGCACACCGCCGCGAATGGGCAGTATCAGAACTCCCATCAGCACTATTATCGCCACCGATGAGAGCAGGCGTCGGTCGGGCCGCTCCTTCTTCATGAGGATGGGCAACACAAAACGTACCAACACTTTGTAGAAGAGCAGGGCATATATTATAATGAAGGCCGCCTGCATCACCGTGGGCCACGGTTCGAGGCTTGCTGCCGCGTCTTTGGGCGAGGCGAGGTAGAACCAGATGCTCGAATTGAGTTTGAACCCCCAGTAGGGATAGAGCGCCATGTCGCCCACGAATATTAGCGAGCAGGCCACCGCCACCATACCGAACCACACCTTCATCACCATGCGCCAGAAGTCACCTGCGAGCCACACCGACACCAACACCATCAGTGCGGTGACCATAGTGAGGTAGGCCGCAATGGAGAAGTCCAGCTGCAATCCGTGCCACGTCACCGCCAGCCACTCTCCCGCGGTGGTGCCGGCGGCCATAGAGTGGTTGTAGAGCATGAACAGCGGTTTCTGCAAGGCAAAGAGGACGGTGAGGGTAAAGAACAGCACCGCAATGAACAATATTCTCTTCTTCATTTTCTTCCGTTTTGTTTTTGTATGTCTGCCTCCGTCGGGCCGGCGGTTGTCGGAGCGGGGCGACATTATGTTTGTTTTCTCTCTTCAATCGTTTGCCCCATAGGCTACTTGGCTCCGTAGGCAAGGTCGCCCGCATCACCCATTCCGGGCACCACGAACGAGCGCACCGTAAGCTCCTCATCCACCGCACCGCACCAGATGTGAGTGTCGCGCGGCATGCGCTTCTTGACGAACTCCATGCCCTCCTCGCTGGCAATGACCGTTGCGATGTGGGTCTCGCGGGGCATGCCGCCCTTCTCCACGAGTGCCTCGTGGGCAACCACTATCGACGAGCCGGTGGCTATGAGCGGGTCCACCAGAATGAGAATTTTGTTCTCCAAGTCGCAGTTGGAGGTGTGTTCCACATTTATTTTGAAAGAGTTGTCTTTGCTGACTTTGCGGAATGTGGAGACGAACGCACTCTCGGCACGGTCGAAAATATTGAGAAAACCCTGATGATAGGGAATGCCGGCACGCAGGATTGTGGCCAATACCACCTTGTCGCTGCAAGTCATGATGTCCAATTCGCCCAGCGGTGTCTCCACCGTGGTGGGAGAGTAGGAGAGGTGTTTGCTGATTTCGTAGGCGGTCAGTTCGCCCATGCGTTCGAGGTTTCTGCGGAAACGCATGCTGTCGGCCTGAATGTTCACATCTCTCAGTTGTGCGATGAAGTCGTTGAGAATCGTGTTCTCGCTGCTCATGATATTAACCATAGTCGTGCTTGTTTTAGTGTGTCTGTTTTGTTTGTTCGTCTTTGTGTCTGCGCGCGGTCTGTGTCCCCTCTCTTTTAGTAGAGGAAGTTGTTGAAGGGGTATCGTCCGGCGTGTATCTCACGTACCATGCCGTAGATGTCTTTTCTCAACTTGTCGATGTTGGTGCGTTCGCGGGCCGAGATGAAGATGCAGGGCGTGTTGTCTTTGGCAATCCAACTGTTCATCACCTCTTCGAGCGACATGTTCTGCTTGGTGGCAGGCGTGAGGTCGTCCTCCTCTTTTTCTATATAGGTGTAGGCATCCACCTTGTTGAAGACCAGAAAGACGGGTTTGTCGCCCGCACCAATCTCGCGCAACGTCTCCTTCACCACCCTTATGTGCTCCTCGAACGAGGGGTGTGAGATGTCCACCACATGAAGCAACAGGTCGGCCTCGCGCACCTCGTCGAGGGTCGATTTGAACGACTCCACCAGCTGGGTGGGCAGTTTGCGAATGAATCCCACAGTGTCCGAGAGCAGGAAGGGCAGATTGTCGAGCACCACTTTGCGCACCGTGGTGTCGAGTGTGGCGAAGAGTTTGTTCTCGGCAAAGACATCGCTCTTGCTCAGCAGATTCATGAGGGTGGATTTGCCCACATTGGTATAGCCCACCAGCGACACCCTCACCAGTCCGCCGCGGTTGCTGCGTTGTACGGCCATCTGTCGGTCTATCTTTTTCAACTCCTCTTTGAGTTTTGCGATGTTGTTGCGTATGATGCGTCGGTCGGTTTCAATCTCGCGTTCTCCCGCACCGCCTCGTGTTCCCGTTCCTCCTCGCTGTCTTTCGAGGTGGGTCCACATGCCGGTCAGTCGCGGCAGCAGGTATTCATACTGCGCGAGTTGCACCTGAGTTTTTGCGTATGCGGTTGTGGCACGTTGCATGAAGATGTCGAGGATGAGTCGTGTGCGGTCCGATACGCGTATTTTCATGCCTTGTTCGAGGTTGCGAGTTTGCGACGGGGTAAGTTCGTCGTCGAATATGGCAACATCTATTTGGTTTTCTTCGCAGAATTGTGCCAGTTCGAGCAGTTTGCCCGAGCCAACGTAGGTTCCGGAGTGTGGTGCGGAGAGGCGTTGTGTGAATCTCTTTACGGTGACGATACCGGCAGTCATGGCCAGAAATTCCAATTCGTCGAGATATTCGTCGGTTTGGCTCTGGTCTTGTCGGTCTCGTATTACCGCCACGAGTACGGCTCTTTCCTGAGTGTCGGTTTTGATGAATGATTCCATAAATTGGCAAAAAAGAGGGTTCCCACATCGGAAACCCTCATTTGTTATTCTTTTTTTATTATCAGGTTTGTTTCGGAATTTTGTTCGACTTCGGTTTGTCTGAGTTCGGTGTTGTTGTTCGCGGTTTCGCGGCGGTTTTTGGCATTCGGAGTCATTAGTTCGGCGCAGGTTTTTATTAAACCGTCGTTGCTGATTTTCCGGCCTTTGTTTTGGTTTCGGCTTTTCGGGGTTGCGTTTTTTTGTTTTCGCCCCTTTGTCTCAGCTCCGTTATTTCGTTTTTTT